>NZ_BAAAUT010000006.1:38816-170570 GCF_039534085.1 Planomonospora alba | reverse complement strand
AGGAGGTGACGGCCGAGGCGGCGGGCTTGCCGGGCCTGGACGGCTTCTCGGTGTCGGTGGGCGTGGTGCCCCCGGTCAGGGCGTCGTGCACGGCGGTGTACGACGGCTTCTTGGCGTAGTTCTCGTCGTAGATCAGGGCCGCGCCCTCGCCGGAGAAGGTGTCCGGGACCCAGGAGTACTTGTCGGTGAAGCCCCAGATCGTGACGCCGGAGCAGCGGCTCACCGCCATGCAGGCCTTGACCACGTTGGAGTAGTAGGTGGCCTGTGTGGTGTCCTTGGCGGAGCTGCGGGGCATCTGCATCCGGACGTCCAGCTCGGTGACCCGGATCTCGACGCCCAGAGCGGCGAAGCGCTCCATGTTCTCCTGGATGTTCGGCTGGCCGTACTGGATCGCCAGGTGGCCCTGGAAGCCGACGCAGTCGACCGGCACGTTCTGCGCCCGCAGCGACCGCACGAGGTTGTACATCGCGGTGCTCTTGGCGTTGACGCCCTCGACGTTGTAGTCGTTGATGCAGAGCTTGGCGTCGGGGTCGGCCGCGCGGGCGAAGCGGAAGGCGTCGGCGATGTAGCCGTCGCCGAGCTTCTGATACCAGAACGAGTTGCGCATGCTGCCGTTCTCTTCGAAGACCTCGTTCACCACGTCCCACGACGTCAGCACGGGGTTGTCCGCGTAGCGGCCGGCGACCCTGCTGATGTGGTTCTGCATCGCCGAGCGCATCTCGGCGGCGCCGAGGCTCTGCACCCAGTTCGGCGTCTGGCTGTGCCAGACCAGGGTGTGGCCGTGCACCTTCTGGTTGTTCTGCTCGGCGAAGGCCATGATCTGGTCGGCGCCGGTGAAGTTGAACTGGTTCGGGCTGGGCTCGGTGGCGTCCCACTTCATCGCGTTCTCGGCGGTGACCTGGTTGAACTCCGAGGCCGCGATGTTCCGGTAGGCCGTCTCGTTCGCCAGCGGCGAGGTGGCGAGCGCCGTGCCGATGAACTTGCCGCGGGCCTCGGCGTGGGTGCGCAGCGGTGCGGAGGCGTTCGCGGGGGAGGCGGGCAGCACGACGGCCGCCGCGACCGGGAGTACGGCGAGCGCCCCGGTGAGGAGCGCTGTGCGGAGTCTGGACACGGTGTTCCTTTCTCGGTTGGGGGGTTGTGAAATTTCCGGGTTAGCCCCGAAATTTTCGGAAGAGGGCCGAGGGGAGGGGGCACGGCCGCGGGGCCGTACCCCCTGGGGTCAGGGCGGGGTCAGGAGAGGGTGGGGGTGGGCGGGGTGCCGGAGCCGTTCCAGCTTCCGATGAAGCCGAAGGTGGTCGAGGCGCCGGCGGGGACGGTGCCGTTCCAGGCGGCGTTGGTGAAGGTGTAGGTGCCGCCGCTGCCGGAGATCGTCGAGCTCCAGGACTGGTTGATCGTCACGCCGCTCGGGTAGGCCAGCGTCACCTTCCAGGAGGTGACGGCGGAGGTGCACTTGACGGTCACCTCGCCCTGGAAGCCGCCCTGCCAGGAGTTGACGACGCGGTAGGCGGGGGTGCAGCCGGTGCCGCCGCCGGGTCCGGCGAGGGTGGTGAAGGTGGTGGTCTCGGAGGCGTCGGAGGTGTTGCCGGCCGCGTCGCGGGCGACGACGTGGACGGTGTAGGCGGTCTCGGGGGTCAGGCCGGTGAGGGTGGCGGAGTTGGTGGTGGTGGAGGTGAGCATGGTGGTGCCGCGGTAGACGTCGTAGCCGGTCACGCCGGTGTCGTCGGTGGAGGCGGTCCAGGTCAGGGTGGCGCCGGAGGAGGTGACGGCCGAGGCGGCGGGCTTGCCGGGCCTGGACGGCTTCTCGGTGTCACCGGGACCGCCGCCGCCGTAGACCGACGCCTCGACGGCGGTCTGCCTGATGCCGTTCGGGCCGTTGAACAGGCGCTCGCCCCAGCTGGTCAGGGCGGAGGCGTCGAAGTTGACGACCTGGTCGAGATACTCCACGCCGCCGCCGTTGCCGCTCCACGACCAGCCGAAGTAGCCCAGGCCGCGCGCCTGCGCCTCGGCCATGATCGTGTTCTCGTCGGGGTCGCCGTCGGAGTGGTTGTGCCCGAACTCGCCGACGACCAGCGGCAGCCCGGCCGTCTGGAAGGCCTGCATGTAGTCCTTGACCTCGGCGGCGGTGTCGAACACGCCGTACATGTGGATGGAGAAGATCGTGTTCTTGTCGGGGTCGGCCGCGGCGACGGTCTTGGCGTTGTCGCGCATGGTGAAGCGCCAGTCCTGGCCCCAGTTGGGCGCGTCCACCATGAGCGCGTGGTCGAACCCGGCCTCGCGCATGCGCTTGATCGCGGCGGACGTGGCCTCGGTCCAGCCCGGAGTGGTGGCGTTGTTGCCGATCGGCTCGTTGCCGATGTTGATGATGACGTAGTTCTCCTGGCCGTCCAGCGCGCTCTTCACGCTGGTCCAGTAGTCCACCGCCTGATCGAGGGTGTAGGCGCCGGCCTGCTCGCCGTACCCGGTGGTGTCGTGGTTCTCCAGCACGCAGATGAGCTTGTTCTGCTTGCAGAGCGAGACGACGTTCGCCACGTCGGCGGTGTCGTTGCGCGTCCACCGGCCGCCGCTCAGCACCACGCGCACGGCGTTGGCGCCCAGCGACTTGATGCCGGCGAAGGACGCGGTCTGGTGCGTGTACCAGGCGTGCGGGTGGGAGGTGCCGCGCAGGACGAGGTTGCTGCCGTCCGCTTCGAGGATCTTCGTACCGCTCACGTGGATGCCGGTGGCCGCGTGCGCGGCCGGGGCCGCGGCGACCGCCGGCGCGGCCAGCGAGGTGACGAGAGCGGCGAGGAGCGCCAGTCGTGCTTTCATGACCTGCCTTCGTGGAAGGGAAGGGGGATGACCCGGCCGGGCGGAGGGGTCCGCTACGCCCGGCCGGGGGTCGGGGGCCGCCGCGGGGGTCCCGGCCCGCGGTGCGGTCCACCGGGGACGGGGCGCCGCGGGGGCGTCAGCTCACGGTGCAGCCCACCGGGGACGGGACGCCGCCCGCGCCGCTCGCGGTGAAGCCGAACGAGGCGGACGCGTTCGGGGCGAGCGCGCCGTTCCAGGAGACGTTCTTGACCGACACGTCCGCGCCCGTCTGGGTGTGCGCGCCGTTCCAGAGCTGGCTGATCACCTGGCCGTCGGGGAAGCGCCAGGTCACGGTCCAGCCCCGGATCGCCTCCGCGCCCGTGTTGGTGACGGTGACCTCGCCCTGGAAGGCGCCCTGCCAGGAGTTGGCGACCCGGTAGACGGCGGTGCAGCCGCCCGCCGGGGCCTCGGCCGTGGTGAACGCCGTGCTCTCCGACGGCTGGGAGGTGTTGCCCGCCGCGTCCCGGGCCACCACGTGCACGCTGTAGTCCGTCTCGGGGGTCAGGCCGGTCAGGTCGTGGGAGGTGCCGGTGACGGTGGCGACCTTCGTGGTGCCGCGGTAGACGTCGTAGCCGGTCACGCCCACGTCGTCCGTGGCGGCCGACCAGGTCAGCCGCGCCGTGGTCCCGGTGACCGCGGAGACGGCCGGCTTGCCCGGCCTGCTCGGCGGGGTGTCGTCGTCGATCGGCGGCGGCTCGTCGCCGGGCGGGTTGCCCCAGATCCGCTCGGTGCCGGAGTAGAGGGTGATGTTCTCCACGCGCACCGGGGTGGCGCCGGGGGTGGTGGCGACGCCCTTGTACGACCAGTCGTCGGACGGGTCCCAGCTGCCCGCGGAGGCGATGCGGAACTGCACCTCGCGCCGGTGCTGGGACTGCCCGGCCGGGGAGATCGAGGTGCCGGAGCAGTCGATCGTGACGTAGTACGTCTTGCCGGACAGCTGGGTCGGGCCGGTCGGGGCCTTGCACTGGGTGTAGGCCGAGCTGACGGTGATCTGGCTCGGCGTGGTGTCGCCGTCGAGGGTGAAGTAGTAGCGGAAAGAGCCGTCGGTCAGGTTCCGGGCCGGCCAGGCGGACTGGTTGCGGATGATCGCCTTGATCTCGGTGAAGCCGTTGCCGGAGGCGTTCACCCCGGCCTCGACGAAGATCTCCGGCCCGTCGGGGGTCTCCTTCTTCGGGAAGTCCGCCAGCGGGGTCCCGCCGTACTCCTTGTGCAGGCGCGCGAGCGCGCTGGTGAACCCGGCGTTGTAGTCGGTGGCGACCTCGTTCATCACGAAGTCGTCGCGCTGGTCGGTGTAGGCGTCGTCGGGGGCGGGCGGGCCGCCGACGAGCGCGCCGTACAGGGTGTGGCGGGTCTCGGCCGGGTTGGTGATCTGGTCGGTCCACGAGCCGTGCGCGGTGCGGTGGTGCGGGTTCTTCGGCGGGTTGGCGCCGAAGCCGACCACGTAGGAGGAGTTGCGCGGGTTGTCGCCGAGCGCGTAGTCGATCTGGCGCTTGGCGAAGTCGTGGTAGCGGGCCTTGCGGGTGGCGTCGCCGATCGAGTCGGAGTGGACCAGTGCCGCGAACGCGGTGTTGGCCGCGTAGCGCAGCGAGCCCCACCGGTCGAGCACGGCCTGCCCGCCGGGCGAGTACTTCACCTTCTGCCCGTTCACCCCGACCGTCCAGTAGTCCAGCCACCGGTTGGCGTCGTCGAGGTAGCGCTGCTTGCCGGTGAGCTTGTGCAGCAGCACGTAGGCGCCGTAGGACTTGTCGTCCCAGGCGATCGTCCACTTGTACGACTTGGTGGTGCTCTGCGGCTCGTTGCCGAGGTTGTCGTAGTAGGACTCGGCCTTGGCGAGGTAGGAGTCCTCACCGGTGGCCCGGTGCAGCCAGATCGCGCCCCAGACCAGCTCGTCGTTGTAGCCGCTGTGGGAGTTGTAGAAGCCCCTGGCGTCGGTGATGCAGTCGCTGTACTTCTTGCGCACCGTGTCGGCGAAGGTGTACAGCTCCCGCGCGTGCTTGACGAGCGTGTCGGCGTAGGACGGGTTCGTCGGGCGGAAGACGATCGACGAGGCGGCCATCGCCGCCGCGGTCTCCCCGGCCAGGTCCGAGCCGCCGCAGGAGGCGTCGATCTTGTAGGCCGGGCGCTCCATCTGCATCGCCTCGGCCGGTCCCCACCAGGCGTGGTCGGCGCCGCCGTTGCCGACCTGCCCGTAGAGCACGTTCGGCGAGGGGTGGGCCTTGATGAAGTAGTCGTTGACGAACTTCAGGTTGTTCAGCAGGTGGGTCAGCTGGCCGGAGGAGGCGTAGGCGTCGCGGTACTCCACCGCGCCCCAGGCCAGCATGGTCGTGGTGAAGGCCATCGGCAGGCCGAACTTCACGTGGTCGCCCGCGTCGTACCAGCCGCCGGTCAGGTCGAGCCCGGCGTCCTCGCCGTCGTCGAGCGCGGAGTCGCCGCGCCAGCTCACCCGGTTCCAGCTCGGCAGCTTCCCCGACTGCTGGGCCTCGTAGAACCAGATGGACTTCTGCAGCGCCTCGGCGTAGTTGAACTCCGCCGCGGCCGTCGCCGTCGTCGTCGCGGCCGTCGCCGTGGAGGCCGGCAGCGGTACGGCCGCCGCCAGGGCCACCAGGGCGAGTGCCGCCGTGGATCTCTTCATCGGTGGGGGGCGCCTCTCGGGAGATCTCGGGGGAGAAAGGTGGTGCCCGGGGTGCGGCGGCAGGTCAGGGGTGCCGCCGCGCCCCGGGGTCTTTCAGGGGGCCGGCTCCCGCGGCCCGGTCCGGGGACCGGTGCTCACGGGACCGGCCCGCCGTCGGGGGCCGTCAGGGCCGTCAGGGGAAGAGCCGGCCGTACTCGGCGAGGGCGACGGCGACGTCGACCTGCGCCCAGAAGCGGTGGAAGGTGAAGGTCGGCGCGGGGCCGGTGCCCTTCAGGTAGGCGTCCACCTTCGGCCAGTCCGGGTCGTTCTTGTAGAAGGAGCGGATGGACAGGAAGGTCGAGTTGCTGTCGATCACGTCGCCGTTCGGCATCTTCCCGGTCCAGCCGGCCGGGACGTAGACCGGGTCGTTGAGGCGCTTGTAGTCGGCCTTGGTCTCCGGCACCGAGACGCCCTTGGCGTCCTGGTGGTTCTTCCACAGACCGTCCAGCAGGGCCTTGGCCATGTTCTGCGCGGCGGTGTCCTTGGCGCGGGCCGCGTAGTACATCAGCACCTTGGCGTAGGAGCCGACCACGCCGACGTCGGTGGTGTGGTCCTTGACGGTGACGTGCAGGCCCGCGTTGGAGCCCGGGTTGGCCGGGTTCCAGGTGTCGGGCTGGCCGCTCCAGGTCAGCGTCGAGGGGACCTGGTAGGTGCCGTCGGCGTTGACCGTGGTGTGGGACATGGCCCACTTGACCCACTTGTCCAGCACGACCTTGGCGTCGGCGTTGCCGGTGGCGTAGTACAGCTCCGCGACCCGCTCCATCGTCCAGGCCTGGAAGCCGAACCACTGGTTCGACGGCGGGTCGTGGTAGACCGGCTGCCAGTCGTAGGTCATGCCGTAGAAGGTCGGCAGGTTCGACGGCGGGGTGGCGTAGTGGCCCTGCCAGCTGTTGGTCGCGCCGCCGGCGATCGCGCCCTCGGACGACTGCAGCCAGCGGTAGAACTCCAGCTGCCGCTTCAGGCTGGTGCTCCAGTCCTGCACGGCGGTCGCGCCCTTGGGCTTGAGCGCGTCCACGCTGGACAGCACCCAGGCGGCCATCGGGTTCTGGTAGCCGGAGTGGTTGTGGCTGGAGCCGATCCGCCAGGCCCAGCCCGCGGAGGTGTCGATCGCACCGCCCCAGGCGTAGTACCAGCTCAGCAGGTAGGAGGCGCTGTCCTTGCCGGTGCCGGCCGGGCAGGAGGTGCTGGTGCAGCCCTGCTTCTTGAAGTACTTGTCGTACATCGCGTAGCGCAGGTAGTCGCCCATCTTCGCGGCCTTGGCGACCGTGGTGGAGATCTGCGACTCCTTGCCCTGCTCCTTGGCCCAGGTGTGCGCCCAGTAGGCCACCTGGACGGCACGGGCGTCGGCGTCGGGGGCGTTGGTGTACTTCCACTGCTTGGCGTAGGAGGAGTCCCCGGTGAACAGGTCGAGGAAGCCGTTCTTGCCGCCGTGCTTGAAGGTGTCGCAGGACGGCTGCGGGATCGTCTCGAAGACCGACTCCTCCGGGCCGCGCTGGTAGGTGTTGATGTAGGCGGGCCGGGTGGTGCCGTCACCGCAGCGGCCGAAGCCGTAGGTGTTGTCCACGTCCAGCAGCCAGTGCATGCCGTAGACGTCGCTGGTGCCGTAGGCGCTCTTCAGCTCGTTGGCGATCGGGTCCACGCCGACCGAGACGCCGCTGTCCAGCTTGGAGGGGTACTGCTTGATGTCGTCCCACTCGCCGGCGTAGGTGGCGGGCTTGGCCGGGTTGTAGAAGGAGTTCGTCGGCTGGTCGGCGGTGGAGGGGATGATGTACTTCTCCATCGAGGCCCAGGCCTCGTTGAACTTGCTCCAGTCGCCCGTCACCTTGCCGTAGGCCGCCTCCAGCCACAGGTAGTAGCTGTAGGCCTCGGAGGTGGTCTCGTGCCCGTGGTCCGGCGCCTCGACCATGAAGGTCTCGACCGAGTGGTACGGCACGCCCTCGGGCGAGAAGTAGCCGTTGGCCGGGTCCTTGATCTTGTTGTACATCGTGGTGAAGCGCTTGATGTACTCGTTGTCGCCGCCACCCGAGTCGTTGTCCACCTCGGTGGCGGCGAACTTCGCGGCGGTGTGGCCGGTGGCGCTCGCGGTGAACTCGGCGCTGCCGGAGGCCTGGTCGGCGTCCTCGGCGGCCTCGATCTCCACCGTCTGGGCGGTGTTCCAGTTCGCCGGGGTGAAGGTCAGCGAGGCGCCGGAGCCGACCGACAGGTCGGCGTCGCCGGAGGTCCGGGCGGTCGTCACGGTGACGTTCGCGCTCGGGGCCTTGGAGAGCTTGACCGAGACGGTCTCGGAGTCGCCCTCGGGGACGGCGACCGAGGCGGGGCTGACCACCACGGCGGGGGAGGAGTCGGCCGAGACGGTGATCCCGACCGGGTCGGAGGTCGTCGTCAGCCCCTTGTCGTCGGTGGCCTTCGCGGTGATCGAGTAGCTGCCCGCCGCCACGCCCGTCCAGTTGTGGGCGTACGGCGCGCTGGTGTCCGTGCCCAGCAGCGTGCTGCCGTTGTAGAACTCGACCTTGGCCACCGAGCCGTCGGTGTCGGCGGCGTCGGCGGTGATCTCCACCGCGGCGGGGGCGGTGAAGGTCGCCCCGGCGGCCGGCTTGGTGATCTTCACCGAGGGGGCCTGGTTGCCCGGCCCGCCGCCGCCACAGGTGACGCCGTTGACCGTGAAGGCGGCCGGCTTGGGGTTGCTCCCCGACCAGCTGCCGTTGAAGCCGATGCTGGTGGAGGCGCCGGTGGCGAGCCTGCCGTTCCAGTCCATGCTCTTGGCGGTGACGGAGGTGCCGCTCTGCGACCAGGTGGCGCTCCAGCCCTGCACCAGCTTCTGCGAGGTGGTGGGGAAGTCGAAGCCGAGCGTCCAGCCGTTCAGCGGGTCGCCCAGGTTCTTGATCGTCACATTGGCGGTGAAGCCGCCCTGCCAGTCGTTGGTGGAATAGGCTACGTCGCACGAGACGGCGGCCAGGGCCGGTGACGCCGCCAGGGCGGTCGTCATGCCGGCCGTCAGGCCGAGCAGGGCGAGGGTCGCGACCCGTCTCCGACCGCGTTGCCAGCGGTGTGGGAGCGCTCCCGCTCTCAGGGGGGATCTGTGCATGGGAAGGGTCCTCCATTGGTGGGCCCGCCGTGATTCCGCTGGTAACGGCCTCGCGTCGGATCATGCAAGGGGGAAAAAGGGTGGGAGCGCTCCCAAAGAGGATTCTGGAGCCCGCCCCCGGTATGTCAATGGCATGTATTCCCGGTTACGCCGGTGTTTCCGTCGGTAGGCCACCAGGCTGCGGTGATCCGGGCAGAGGGATTTCCGAGCCGTGAAACTTTCAGCCGAGCGCTTGCTCTGCCGTCCGGGCCGCCGGGGCCCATCCGGGTGCGTCGGTCCCCGATCGGGTGCGTCGGTCTCCGTCCGGGCGTGTCGGTCTCCGTCCGGGATCGGGAGCCGCCGTCCGGTTCCGGGCGGCGGCTCCGGTCCGGGGGCGGCGCGATGCGGTTCGCCTGGTCCGGGGGACGGCGCGATGCGGATCCAGGTGCGGCGCGGCTCGTGACCCTTTCCGGCGCCGGCGGGTAGGGCTCGTGTTATCGGAAATGGGGATAAAGGTGTTGAACGCTCATTCTTCAGTGCGTGCGGCGGTGGGGGTTCCGCGGCCGGGGGAACAGGTTCTCCACCCGAGGCCGTGCCCGCTTGATCGCCCATGTACGTTGGGCTCTAGCGACCATCGCGCCCGGCGCGCCCCCATGGCCGCTCCCGGCGGCAGCGCTGCGAGGAAGGCGAACGTCAGGAACCCCGGTCCGGAGGCCGGGGCGTGAGGCACGGCACCGCCGTCGCCGCACGCCCGTGTCGGCCGGCTCCGGTCACCGGCGAACGGAGGTGCGAAGAGGTGGCTGCGTCCGACGTGCCGTGGCGGCCCCGCCGGCGGCTTCCTTCCCGACCCGCCGCGACCGGCCGCCGCGTGCTCCCCTCCCGGCTCGAACGCCAGGTCCTCCAGGCCGGAGACCGCCGATGACGAAGTTGTCCGTTCAGGTGACCCACCACCCGGCCTGCGCCGTCATCTCCATCTCCGGTGACCTGGACAAGGTCTCGGCCCCGCAACTGGAGCGCGTGCTGTCGGACGTGCTGGAGGGCGGTGACGTCCACCTCATCGCGGACGTCTCCCGGCTGGAGTTCTGCGACTCCACGGGGGTCTGGCTGCTGCTGTCCGGGCTGCGCCGGGCCTTCGAGGCGGGCGGGTGGCTCCGCCTGGCGGGGGTGCGGGGCTTCCTGGAGCGGCTCCTGGAGCTCACCCGGCTCAGGGATGCGTTCCCCACCGACCCGACCGTCGCCGACGCCCTGACCCACGTCCCCGCCCGTCGCCCGGGTACGGCCCACCCGCCTGCCCCGGCCTGACGGGGCCGCCCGGCCCGCCGCGGCCGGGGGCGGGAGGGGCCGCCCCGGGCGGCGGGGCGCGGCGGTGGGCCGCCGCGCCCCTCGGCGGGCCGTCCTAGCGGGTCAGCGCCAGCGCGACGGCCTCGAGCTGGGCGGCGAGCTCCCGGTACCACCGACCGGAGAGGGAGCCCTCCCGGTGCCGGTCGGCGATCTTCTGCCGGACCTGGGCGAGGTCCCCGCCGCAGCAGACGTTGTTGGCCAGCACCTGCCGCAGGTCCAGGGCCACGTCGCGGCGGATCTCGCCGCTGCCGGCGCCCTCGGCCAGCAGGGCGTTGAAGCGCCGCACGCTCTGGTCCAGCGTGGGCAGGGGTGACCGCACGCTCTCCACCAGGATCACCGTGGGTCTGCCGCTCGGCTCCCCGGCGTTCTCCTCCGCCGGCGCGGCGACCGGTCCTCCGCCCGGCTCCCCGGTCGCCCCGCCCTCCGACGCGGTGGGAGAGGCGCCCGCCCGGGGTGCGGCGGTCCCGTCCCCCTTCCCCGCCGTGGGAGCGGGTGCGGAGGGGGTGGGACTCGGCCGGGCGGTCGACTCCAGGGCGATGGTGCCCTCCGGAGGCCCTCCGGAGGGTCCGGAGGCCTGCGCCCACACCAGGGCCCCCGCGGTCAGGATCAGGGCGGCCACCGCCGCGAGCGGCATCGTGCGTGAGGGGCGGCGTCCGGACAGCGCCCGGGTGAGCAGGTCGGCGACCTCCCGCGCCCCCGGCCGGGACGCGGGTTCGTGCGCAAGGCAGCTCCGGCAGAGCGCCGCGATCCCGGGCGGCAGTCCCGGCGCGCGGACCTCCGGCGGCGGCCCGTCCCGCCGGGCGCTCTCGATCTCCTCCCAGGTCCGCTCCGGGTACGGCGGAGCGCCGGTGAGCATCTCGAACAGCAGCACGCCGAGGGAGTAGACGTCGCTCGCGGGGTCGGCGACCCTGCCCGTCAGGCGCTCCGGCGCCACGTAGGGCGGGGTGCCGTACTCGCAGGTGCGGTCGTCCTCCTCCCCGACGAACGCCGCGATGCCGAAGTCGAGCAGCTTGGCGCCGTCCTCGGTCAGCAGCACGTTCTCGGCGGTGACGTCCCGGTGCACGACGCCCCGCTCGTGCGCGGCGGCCAGGACGGTGGCGATCTTGGCGGCCACCGCCACGGCCTCCGCCCAGGGCAGCGGGCCCTCGGCGATCCGGTCGGCCAGGGGCCTGCCCTCCAGCAGCGGCATCACCACGTAGGCGGCGAGGCGGCCGCGGGGGGTGACGGTCTCCCCGTAGTCGTAGACCTCGATCGCACCGGGGTGGATGAGGCGCGCGGTGGCGCGCGCCTCCCGCCGGATGAGCTCGCGGTCCGCGCCGAGGTCGGCCTCCAGGACCTTGATCGCGACCATCCGCTGCAGGGACTGGTCGAAGCCGCGCCAGATGACGCTCATCCCGCCCCTGCCGATCTGCTCCTGCAGCAGGTATCTGCGGTTGAGCACGTCACCCGCGCGGAGGGAACCGGGCTCAGGCCGACTCACGGACCACCAGCTCCGTCGGGAGCACCGGGTTGTTCCCGGCGGTCTCGGGAGAGCTCATCGACATCAGCAGCAGCCGGGTGGCCAGCGCGGCGAACTCCTCCACGGGCTGGCGCACGGTGGTCAGCGTGGGGGAGGTCCGGCGGGCGATGGGGGCGTCGTCGAAGCCGATCACGGCCACGTCGTCGGGCACCCGGCGGCCGGCCCGGCGCAGCGTCTGCACGGCCGCGGCGGCCATCGCGTCGGAGGCCGCGAAGATCGCGTCCAGGTGCGGCATCCGGCGGAGCAGCCACTGGGCGGCGTGCACGCCCGAGGAGTGGGTGAAGTCGCCGTAGGCCACCGGGACGCCCGTCATGCCGGCCAGGGCGAGGGTCCGGGTGAAGCCCTCGAGGCGGTCCCGGGCGGCGGGGAGCCCGGGGGGACCGGCGATGGCGGCGATGGCCCGCCGCCCGCCGAGCAGCAGGTGCTCGGCGGCCTGCCTGCCGCCGTCGGCGTTGTCCATGTCGACGTAGGGCAGGTCGATGCCGTCGGGCGCGCGGCCCGCGCTGCGCACGGGGATGCCGGAGGCGGCCAGCGTGACGACGAGCGGGTGGCGCTCCCGGGCGCCGATCAGCAGGACGCCGTCGACGCCGCCGGCGACGAGCTGCGGGGTGGCGATGGTGGAGGTGGCCGAGGTGGCGGTCATCACGGTGAGGGGGATGCCCTGGCCCGTGAGGACCTCCTCCGCCGCGGTGATCATTCGTGCGTAGAACGGCTCGGTGAACAGCCGCTGTGCGGACTCGCAGACGACGACGGCCACGGTCTGGTCGCAGCGCCGGCCGGAGCCGCCCCGGGGAGCGCGGTGCCGGACGTAACCGAGACGGGAGATCGCGTCGTGGACCTGCCGCCGGGTCGAGGTGCTGACCCTGACAGAGCCTGTGAGGACCCGGGACGCGGTGGCCGGGGACACACCTGCCGCCGCGGCGACCTGGGCGAGTGTGGGTACTTCGGGCATGACTTCCTCCACACCTAAGTTCCGTGCAGGTGGGAGCGCTCCCAGTGAACGTAGCATTGTTTCAGAACTGTCAACAGACGTTTCCGAAAAATCACGTGATGTCTGTCAGATCTTCTTGACCGGCCAGTCAGGGCGGAGCACGGACATGATGATCGAGTCATGCCGGCGCCCCTCCCAGAGGAGCGCGTCCCGGCGCACGCCCTCCTCCACGAAGCCGATCTTCCGGTAGACGCGGACGGCGCGGTCGTTGAAGTCGAACACCTCCAGTCCGATCCTGTGCAGGTCCGTGGTGGCGAACGCGTGGTCCAGCACCAGGCGGATCGCCTCGGTGCCGTAGCCCCTGCCGAACACGCGCGGGCCCGCCAGCGCGATCCGCAGGTTGCAGGAGAGGTTGTCGGCGTCCAGTTCGTTGAGCACGATCTCGCCGACGTAGGAGTCGTCCTCGGCGGCGCAGATCGCCAGGTCGAGCCGGTCGTCGTGCTCGGCGCGCGAGCCGTACCACGCCGCGGCGGACTCGTAGGTGATCGTCCCGTGGGAACCGGTCAGCCGGGCGGTCTCCGGGTCGTTGACGAGCTCCCAGAGCCCGTCGACGTGCTCGGGGCCGACGGGCCGGAGCGTCACGCGCTCTCCCCGGAGGGTCGGCTTGCTGGCGAACATCACCCCGCGTGTCTACCGTCTCCGGGGCGTGCCGGGCAAGAGGGAAAGGGCTTTCCTGATCTCTGCCTCCCGGGAACCGGCAGGTCGGCCCGGGAAGGAGCGGGCGGAAAAGACCCGGGTCACCAGGGGCCGTAGGGGCCGGAGCTCCCGCCCTTGCCGATCTCCCGCACGGCCGGCCGCACGTCGGCCAGGTAGACGCCCGCGGCGATCACAGAAATGATCATGAGGAAGCCGATGCTGGTGATGTAGCCGACGGCGCCGGCGAAGGAGAACAGCGTCGAGAGGCTCAGGATGATCAGCCACAGCTGCTTGCTCTGCTTGCCGGTGACCGCGAAGGCCCGGGCGGGGGTCTTCAGGGCGTGGATGAGAGCCCAGGCGGACATGACGAACGCGCCGATGGCCAGCGCCCAGAAGATGAGGTCCAGCACGCCGTAGATCCCGAAGGGCATCGTCTCTCCTGCACGGTCGTCTCACCGGTCGCCCCCAGCCTAGGCGATGCCGCGCGTGCGCAGGTAAGCCACTTTTCCCCGGATCCGGCGGCGGGGCGGGGCGGGGCGCGGAGCCCGGCCGAGGCGGGCGGCGGTGCGGGGCCGGGCGGCGGCCCCGGGGCGCGGACAGGGCCCGGGGCGCGGACAGGGCCCGGGGCGCGGACAGGGCCCGGGGCGCGGACCCCGGACACGGCGGGACCCGCCCCGGATGCCGGGACGGGTCCTCGCGGAGCCGGAAGGTCAGCTCTTGACCGCGCTCTTCGGGGCGCGGGCGTTCTTCCTGGGAGCGGGGGCGGCGGCGATCGCGGGCTCGGCGGTCTCGGAGACCTCCTCCAGCTCCAGGGCGGCCTCGCCGCTCACGCGGGAGACGACCCGGCGGCCGCGCGTGGCGAACTCCTCGTAGAGCTCGGTCGCCTTGGCGGTCAGCTGGTCGGCGTAGCCGCGGGCCTTGACCGGCAGGTCCTTGGCGTAGACCTCGGCCCGGCCGCCGAACTCCTTGGCGTAGCCCTCGGCCTTGCCCGCGATCTCCCTGGCCTTGAGGGGCAGGTCCTTGGCGACGGCCTCGCGGATCTCCTCGCGGCGGCTCTGCAGCTTCTGCACCTGCTCGGGGAGCTCGCGGAGCTTCTCCACCGCGAAGTCGCCGGCGCCGGCGACGGCGTAGAACGGCTTGGAATCCGTGATCTTCTTGACTTCGGTGGCCAGAGTCATCGGTTACCCTTTCCTGGTTTCCTGGGTGTGGTCGTGCCGTTGGCCGAGGACGCCGCGTACGGCTTGAGCGCGGCGGCGAACTCCTCGGGCAACGGCGTCTCGTCGTCCGGCGAGGACGCCGTGCCGCCCCCCTGGGGCTCCGGCGCGGTGCGCGTGTTCTCGGCGGTTCGCGCGCCCTCGTCCGGGGCCCCGGCCCGGTTCTCCTTGCGGAACGACTCGTAGATGTCGATCAGCACCTGGCGTTGCCGCTCGGTGATGAATTCGTCGGCCCGGATGGCGGTCAGCACGTCGCTGTCCGGCTCGCGGTCCTCGATGAGGCCCGCCTGCACGTACAGCGCCTGCGCGGAGATGCGCAGCCCCTTGGCGATCTGGTTCAGGATCTCCGCGCTGGGTTTGCGCAGCCCGCGCTCGATCTGGCTGAGGTAGGGATTGGAGATCCCCGCCGCCGCGGCGAGCTGGCGCAGAGAGATCTTCGCCTGCGTCCGCTGCTCGCGGATGTACTCACCGATCGAGTCGACCTTGGGTAGTGCCATACCGCCAGTCTGCCCCATGGCGCTTGCAATTGCAAACACCTTGGTTAACACCAGCTAGCGGTCAAGAGTGCGTCAGTGCGGCACCAGCCAGAGCAGCGGGGCGGAGGCGGTCAGCGTGACCGAGAAGGCCACGACGCCGTAGCGGACCCGGCGCGGGAGCCGCGGGCCGGGCGAGACCAGGCGCTGGACCCGGGCCATCACGGCGGAGGAGGGGCTCAGCGCGCCCAGCGCCCCGTGCGGGGTCGGCACGGCGCCCGCCGTGCCGAAGCGCAGCAGGGCGGTGGCCAGACGGCGCGGCGAGCAGTAGCGCCGGGCGGCGTCGTCGGCGGCCATCTCCACCAGCAGCGCGACCTCGTGCTGGGCCTCCAGCGCGGTGCGGGACCAGGGCAGCGCCCTGCGCAGCGCGGCGAACGGCAGCAGGACCAGGTCGTGGCGCTCGCGGACGTGCGCCGCCTCGTGGGCCAGGACCGCCCGCAGCTCGTCGGGGGAGAGCAGCTTCAGGGTGCCCTCGCTCACCACGACCTGGGAGCGCAGGCCCGGCACGCAGTAGGCGGCCGCGCCCGGGTGGTCGACGACGTGCACGCCGGGCACCCCCGGGTCCTCGCGGGCGACGAGCGCCAGCAGGGCGCGGTGCCGGCGGCGGGCGCGGAACGTCTGCAGGCCCGCGGTCAGCAGCACCATGACGAGCACGGTGAACGCGGTCAGCCCCGCGATGAGCGCGAAGATCCGCGGCGGTTCGTACGGGCCCTGCGGGCCGTACCCGCCGGAGAGCGCGGCGGAGGCGAAGGCGAACAGGCCGTGCAGCACGCCCCGGCCGTAGGGCTCCAGGGCGTAGGCCAGCAGCGCCCCGGTGCCGGCCAGGCCCCAGGTCACCCCCAGCGCCTGCCACAGGACGATGGCCACGTGCGGGGCGCGGTAGGGCCACCGCGCCCGGACCAGCCACCAGGCGCCGACCGCGCAGACCGTGGCGAGGAACGCCAGGACTGCCGCGGTGATCACTCTTCCTCCAGCTCCAACAGGGCTCTGCGCAGGATCTCGGCCTCGGGTTCGGACACGGCCTGGGCGAAACGGGTCAGGGCGGCCGACCGGTCCCCGGTCATGTCGAGCGCCTCCAGCATAAGCTCCGCGACGTAGGCGTCGCGGCTCGCCGCGGCCTGGTAGCGCCAGGCGCGCCCGTCACGGGTGCGGACCAGGAAGCCCTTGCGGGTCAGCCGGTCGAGCACGGTCATGACCGTTGTGGGGGCGAGATCGCGGTCCTCGATGAGCCGTCCCACCTCGCGGGCCGTCACCGCGGACGGCTGCGCCCAGATGATGTCCATGATGCTGCGTTCAAGCTCGCCGAGACCCTTCACACCGTCAAGCGTATCTCCGCACCACCCCGGGTAGTACTACGGGTTGTCGAGCCGGCCCTCGCCGGGGGCGCGGCCGAGCGGGGCGACCGCGTCCCAGGCGACGGTCACCTCGCCGAGCCGCCAGCGGGATCGGCCGCCCAGCGGGGGGTGCCGGAAGACCGGCCAGCCCGCGCAGAGCGCCTCGGCCGCGGCGATCCAGCGCTGCCGCACGCCGTAGGACGCCAGCGGGGCGCTGACCGCCCAGGCGCGGTCGAAGTCCCGCAGGAACGCGTGGACCGGCTCACCGGGCACGTTGCGGTGGATGAGCGCCTTCGGCAGGCGGTCGGCCAGGTCGGAGGGGCGTTCGAAGGCGTCGAAGCGGGCCGCCAGGGTCAGGGTCCGCGGGCCCGCGGCGTCCAGCCCCACCCAGGCCGCCCGGTGCCCGACCTCCGAGCAGGTCCCCTCGACGATCACCCCGTCCGGGGCCAACCGGGAGCGGAGCAGGTCCCAGTGCCGCCACGCCTCCGCCTCGCCGTACTGCCGCAGCACGTTGAAGGCCCGCACCAGGACCGGCGGGCGGTCCACCGGCAGCTCGAAGCCGCCCAGCCGGAACGACAGGCCCGGGCGCTCGTACGGCCGGGCCGCGGCGACCCGGGCCGGGTCGATCTCGATCCCGGTGACCTCGACGTCCGGGCGGACCCGGCGCAGCCGCAGGAACAGCTCCAGCGTCGTGGTGTGCGAGGCGCCGTATCCGAGGTCCACGACCAGCGGCCGGTCGGCGGAGCGGAGCAGCCGGCCGAAGACGGCGGCGATCCACCGGTCGGACCGGCGCAGCCGGTTGTGGCCGGTCGTGCCTCGGGTGATCTCCCCGACCGGCCGTGTAGCGCGCATCCCCCCATTGTCCGCCGGACGCGGCGGGCCGGATCACCGCCGGGCCGCCGCAGGATCACCGCCGGGTCGGCGGGTCGCCGGCGGGCCGCGTCCGGCGGCGCCCCGGACGCGGAATCAGGACGTGACGCGGTGGATCTTGTGCTGGGCGGCCTGGGCGCGGGGGCGGATGACCAGGCGGTCGATGTTCACGTTCCAGGGACGGGTCACACACCAGGCGATCGCGTCGGCGACGTCGTCGGCGGAGAGCGGGCCGGGCACGCCCTCGTAGACCTTCGCGGCCCGTCCGGCGTCGCCGCGGAAGCGGGTCAGCGAGAACTCCTCGGTGTGGACCATGCCCGGGGCGACCTCGACGACCCGGACCGGCTCGCCGCACAGCTCCAGCCGGAGCACCTCGGTCATCGAGCTCTGCGCGTGCTTGGCCGCGTTGTAGCCCCCGCCGCCCTCGTAGGACACCAGTCCCGCCACCGAGGTCAGCATCACCAGCACCCCGTCGCCGGAGGCGATCAGCTTGGGCAGCAGCGCCTGGGTGACCCGGAGCGAGCCCAGCACGTTGACGTCGTACATGCGCTGCCAGTCGGCCGGGTCGCCGGCGGCCACCGGCTCCAGCCCGATCGCGCCCCCCGCGTTGTTGACCAGCACGTCGCAGCGGTCCAGCGAGGCGGCCAGCGCCTCCACCGACTCGGCCGAGGTCACGTCCAGGGTCACCGGGCGGATCTCCGGCACCTCGGCGGCCAGCTCGTCCAGCCGGTCCCGGCGGCGGGCCGCCGCCACCACGTCGAAGCCCTCCCGGGCCAGGCGGCGGGCCGTCGCCTGGCCGATGCCGCTGCTGGCCCCCGTCACCACTGCCGTCTTCCTCATGGCTCGCCATCCTGCCAGGGCCGCCGCAGACCGCCCTGAGCGCCCCGGTATGTCAGTAGGTAAGTCACACGCCCCGGTATGTCAGGAGATCACGGGAATGTCGGGAAGAGAAGTGAGGTTGTATCCGTCTCGGAGGTGGTGTCGGTGAAGCGACGGCGGGTCAACCGGGTCGCGACGATCAGCATGCACACGTCCCCCCTGGACCAGCCGGGCACCGGGGACGCGGGCGGGATGAACGTCTACATCGTGGAGGCGGCCAAGCGCCTGGCCAGGCTGGGGATCGAAGTGGAGATCTTCACCCGGCAGACGGCCCGGGACCTGCCGCCGGTCGCCGAGATCGTCCCCGGCGTCTCCGTCAGGCACGTCACCGCGGGGCCGTACGAGGAGCTCGACAAGGGGGACCTGCCCGGCCAGCTCTGCGCCTTCCTCTCCGGCGTGCTGCGCACCGAGGCCATGTACGACCCGGGCCGCTACGACGTCATCCACTCCCACTACTGGCTCTCCGGCCAGGTGGGCTGGCTGGCCAAGGAGCGCTGGGGCGTGCCGCTGGTGCACACCATGCACACCATGGCGAAGGTCAAGAACCTCCTGCTCGCCGACGACGACAAGCCCGAGCCCACCGCCCGCGTGCTGGGCGAGGAGCAGGTCGTCGAGGTCGCCGACCGGCTGGTGGCCAACACGCCGACCGAGGCGCGCGAGCTCGTCGAGCTGTACGGCGCCGCCCCCGAGCGCGTCGAGGTCGTCAACCCCGGGGTCAACCTCACCGTCTTCAAGCCCGGCTCCCGCGCCGCGGCCCGCCGCCGGCTGGGCGTCCCCGCGGACGCGCGCCTGCTGCTGTTCGTGGGCCGGGTGCAGCCGCTCAAGGGCCCGGACGTGCTGCTGCGCGCCGCCGCCCGCATGCTCGTCGAGGACCCGGGGCTGCGCGGCCGACTCGTCGTCGCCTGCGTCGGCGGGCCCAGCGGGAACGGCCTGGCCCGGCCGTCCTACCTGACCGACCTGGCGGCGGAGCTCGGCATCGCCGACGTGGTCCGGATCGTGCCCCCCGCGCCCCAGCACGAGCTGGCCGGGTGGTACCGCGCCGCCGACGTGACCGTCGTGCCCTCGCACAGCGAGTCGTTCGGCCTGGTCGCGCTGGAGTCCCAGGCGTGCGGCACCCCGGTGGCGGCCGCGAGCGTGGGGGGCCTGCGCACCGCCGTACGCGACGGCGTGTCGGGCGTGCTCGTCGAGGGGCACGACCCGCACGACTGGGCGCGGGTCCTGGCCCGCCTCGTCCACCGGCCGGCCTGGCGCGACGAGCTGGCGGAGGGGGCGGTCGCCCAGGCCGCGGCCTTCGGCTGGTCCGCGACCGCGGCCCGGCTCGCGGAGGTCTACGCCGGGGCCATGGCGCACCTGAACCGGTCCCCGATCGCGCTCAGCTCGTAGGCGCGGCCGTGCGGACGGCGGTCCCCGCCGGGTCCCTCGTAGGGTGGGTCCATGCGTGAAGTGATCGAGGCGGCGCTGAAGGGCGTCGAGGCCTCCTTCGAGGAGCCCCGGCCGGGCGCGTTCCTGGTGAAGCTCCCCGGCCGGCACAAGCTCGCCACCATGACCTGGCTGATCCTCGGGGACCAGGCGCTGCACGTCGAGGCGTTCTTCTGCCGGCAGCCCGACGAGAACCACGCCGAGTTCTACCGCTGGCTGCTGACCAAGAACGGCTCCATGTACGGCGTGCACTTCGCCCTGGACCCGGTCGGCGACGTCTACCTGGTGGGGCGCGTCCCGCTGACGGCGGTGTCGGAGGAGGAGATCGACCGGCTGCTCGGCTGCGTGCTCACCTACTCCGACGAGGGCTTCGACCGGGCGCTTGAACTGGGCTTCGCCTCGTCCATCCGCAAGGAGTGGGAGTGGCGGGTCAAGCGCGGCGAGTCCCTCGCCAACCTGCAGGCGTTCGCCCGCTTCGCCGACCCCGCGCGCTGAGCCCGCGCCCGGGATCCGTCCGGGGCCCGGTCGGAGCGGTGGGAGCGGTGGGAGCGGGGGCCGGCCGGGGCCCCGGCGCGGGAGCCGGTACCGGATGCCGGACGCCCCGGGCCGCGGATCCGGTGCGCTGACTAAGCTTGGTCGCATGGCGACTTTGGTGCTGCTGCGGCACGGTGAGAGCGAGTGGAACGCCAAGGGTCTGTTCACCGGCTGGGTGGACGCGGGGCTCTCGGCCAAGGGCGAGGAGGAGGCGCGGCGCGGCGGGCGGATGCTGCTGGAGGCGGGGATCCGCCCCGACGTGGTGCACACCTCGCTGCTGACCCGCGCGATCCAGACGGCGAACCTCGCGCTGGCCGAGGCCGACATGCTCTGGCTCCCGGTCAGGCGCTCCTGGCGGCTCAACGAGCGCCACTACGGCGCGCTCCAGGGGAAGAACAAGGCGCAGACCCGCGAGCAGTTCGGTGACGAGCAGTTCATGCTCTGGCGCCGCTCCTACGACGTCCCGCCGCCGCCGATCGCCGACGACGACGAGTTCTCCCAGGCCGGCGACGCGCGCTACGCGCTCCTGCCGCCGGAGCTGATGCCGAGGACGGAGTGCCTCAAGGACGTCGTCGAGCGCATGCTGCCGTACTGGTACGACCAGATCGTGCCGGACCTGGCGGCGGGCCGGACCGTCCTGGTCGCGGCGCACGGCAACTCGCTGCGCGCGCTGGTCAAGCACCTGGACGGGATCGGCGACGAGGAGATCGCCGGGCTCAACATCCCCACCGGCATCCCGCTCCGCTACGACCTGGACGAGCACTTCCGCCCGCTGGCCAAGGGCGGCCTCTACCTCGACCCCGAGGCGGCCGAGGCCGCCATCCAGGCGGTGGCGAACCAGGGCAGGTGACACGGGCGGTCCCGGTGCCGCACCGGGACCGCGCCGGCACGCGAGGAGGGGCCGCCCGGGTGGGCGGCCCCTCCTTCTCCTTCTACGTCCTCGTCCTTCCCGTTCCCGCCGTGTCCCGCGGGGCGGGCCCGCCCCGCGCCGGCGCCCCGGTCAGGCGTCGGCGACCAGCTCGTGCGGGCGGGAGCCGGTCACCAGGTAGACCACGTCGCGGGCGACGCGGACCGCGTGGTCGGCGTAGCGCTCGTAGTAGCGGCCGATCAGCGTCACGTCGATCGCCGGCTCGACGCCGTGCTTCCAGCCGGAGTCCAGCAGGATCTTGAACAGCCTGCGGTGGAGCCGGTCCATCGCGTCGTCGTCCTGCTCCAGCTCCAGCGCCGACTCGACGTTGCGCGTGGCGATGCAGCCGCCGGTCTTGGTGACCAGGCGCTCGGCGATCTGCCCCATCTCCAGGATGGTGGCGCGCAGCTCCGGCGGGACGGCCGAGTCCGGGTGGCGCAGCCGCGCGACCTTGGCCACGTGCTGGGCGAGGTCGCCCATCCGCTCCAGATCGGTGCCCATGCGCAGCGCCGTGATGATCATCCGCAGGTCCACGGCCACCGGCTGCTGCCGGGCCATCAGGTCGAAGATCGAGGTCTCGATCTCCGCGAAGAGCCGGTCGACCTCTTCGTCCTGGGAGATGACGGTCTCCGCGAGATGGAGGTCGGCGTCGAGCAGGGCGGTGGTGGCCCGGGAGATCGCCGACCGGACCAGCCGGGTCATCTCGACCAGCTTGTCGGTGAGGGCGTCGAGTTCTTCGTGGTAGGCGTCGCGCATGGCTTCACCGTACGAGCAGGTCCGTGAACGAACCCCGACCACGAAGTGAACTTTGCGGGAAAGGCCATGGTCATGCCCGGGTGCGGAGTCCTGAACGGGTGAGGGCGCGCCTACCATCGAGGGCGTGAAGCCGACAGGAGAAGCACGTGAGTGAGCTGATGGCGAGCCTGGCCGCGCTGGCCGGGTTCGTCGTGGGAGCGCTGGCCGTGATGATCGTCGTCCGCCAGGGGACGGCGCAGCAGCGCGTAATGGTGCCGGTCGAGGACCTCCAGCCCGGCGAGCTGCCCCAGGGCGTCGCCTCCGTGCTCGCCGTACTGCCCTCCTCGGCGGTCGTGCTCGACCGCGAGGACCGGGTCCTGCGGGCCAGCTCGGCCGCGCGGGCCTTCGGCCTGGTCAAGGGCGACCGCCTGATGGTGGCCGAGCTGCTCGCGCTGGCCCGGCAGGTGCGCCGGGACGGCGAGATCCGCGAGAGCGAGGTCGAGGTGGCCGGGCACAAGTTCGGCCAGGAGACGACCAGCTTCGCGGTCCGCGTCGCCCCGCTCGGGCCGTACGGGCAGGTGCTCGTGCTCGCCGAGGACCAGACCGAGCACCGCAGGGTCGAGGCGGTCCGCCGCGACTTCGTGGCGAACGTGAGCCACGAGCTCAAGACCCCGGTCGGCGCGCTGAGCCTGCTCGCCGAGACCATCCAGGACGCCGCCGACGACCCCGAGGCCGTCACCCGCTTCGCCGGGCGCATGCAGCACGAGGCCGCCCGCCTGACCTACCTGGTGCAGGACCTCATCACCCTGTCCAGGGTCCAGGGGGCCGAGCCCATCCCCACCCCCTGCCCGGTCCTGGTCGACGAGGCCGTGCACGACGCCGTCGACCGCTGCAACACCACGGCCACGGCCAAGGACATCACCCTGGTCACCGGGGGGACCGAGGGCCTGCAGATCTGGGGCGACGAGGAACTGCTCGTCACCGCGCTGCGCAACCTCATCGACAACGCGGTCGCCTACAGCCCCGAGCACACCCGGGTGGTCGTCAGCGCCCGGCCGGCGGGCGACTCCGTCGAGATCAGCGTGAGCGACCAGGGCATCGGCATCCCCGAGAGCGCCCAGGAGCGGATCTTCGAGCGCTTCTTCCGCGTCGACACCGCGCGCTCGCGCGCCACCGGCGGCACCGGCCTCGGCCTGGCCATCGTCAAGCACATCGCCGCGGCCCACAACGGCGCGGTCACCGTCTGGAGCAAGGAAGGCTCCGGATCCACGTTCACCCTCAGCCTGCCCGCCTTCGGCGGCAAGGCGGTCCCCATCTCCCCCACCGGCACCACCATCCCCCAGGAGGCCTCGAAGTGACCCGCGTGCTCGTCGTCGAGGACGAGGAGTCGTTCTCCGACGCCCTGTCCTACATGCTCCGCAAGGAGGGGTTCGAGGTCGCGGTGGCGGCCACCGGCCCCGAGGCGCTGGAGACCTTCGACCGCAGCGGCGCCGACCTGGTGCTGCTGGACCTGATGCTCCCGGGCCTGCCCGGCACCGAGGTCTGCCGCTCCCTCCGGCAGCGCTCCAACGTGCCCGTCATCATGCTGACCGCCAAGGACAGCGAGATCGACAAGGTCGTCGGGCTGGAGCTGGGGGCCGACGACTACGTGACCAAGCCGTTCTCCTCCCGCGAACTGGTGGCCCGCATCCGCGCGGTGCTGCGCCGCCAGGGCGACGTGGAGGAGCCGCAGTCGGCGGTGCTCACCGCCGGGCCGGTCCGGATGGACGTGGACCGGCACGTCGTCGCCGTCCGGGGCGAGCAGGTGCAGCTCCCGCTGAAGGAGTTCGAGCTGCTGGAGGTGCTGCTGCGCAACGCCGGCCGCGTGCTCACCCGGGGGCAGCTCATCGACCGCGTCTGGGGCGCCGACTACGTGGGCGACACCAAGACCCTGGACGTGCACGTCAAGCGGTTGCGGGCCAAGGTGGAGGCGGACCCCTCCAACCCGCGCTGCATCCTCACCGTCCGCGGCCTCGGCTACAAGTTCGACCCCGCCGAGGAGTGATCCGGCCCGCGGGCCCGCCGACGGGCGCCCCGCGGCCGTGCGGCGTCTTGCGGGACCGGACGGGACCGGACGGGACCGGACGGAGCCGCGGCCGGGTCGGCGCGGGGCTGTGAGGGACCGTGCGGCGTCCTGCGGGGCCGCCGGAGGCGGCGTGCCGCACCCGGTCCCTGGAGCGGCCTGCGGGGCCGCCGGAGGGCGCGGGGCGCGCGAACATGACGCACATGACGGAAGGGGTGCACGGTCGGACCGTGCACCCCCTCCGTCATGTCACCGTCAGTGGTCGCCTTCGCCGTGCTCCTCCGCCGTGGCGGAGGGCGTCGGCGTCGGCGTGGGTGCGGCCGAGGCGCCCTGGGCGGGCGGCAGGGTCGCGAACTCACGGCTCCGGGTGATGACCGGGACCCGGAGGGAGACGACGCCCGCCTTCTCGAACTGCAGCTGGACCTCCAGCTCCTCGCCGCCCCTGAGCGGCTTCTTGAGCTGCTCGATCATGATCGTGGGCGTGGGCCTGCCGACGACGGCGGCCTGCGCGCCTCCGGCCGGGAGCGGGACGGGGGCGGTGACCTTGGCGGTGCCGACGGCGGGGTCCACACCCAGGCCGACGAGCTGGTCCGCCTGGCCCGTGCCGTTCACCACGTAGAGGTAGAGCGGCGTGCTGGCGCCGGCGGGCAGCGTGCCGCCGGAGTCCGGGCCGAGGAAGAAGGCCTGGGAGATGTCCAGCCCGTTGACCTTGACGCTCGTGGCCTCGGTGGGGGCGTAGTGCTGGTTGGTGATCGCGTCATGTCCGGCTCCGCAGCCGGTCAGCGCCGTGGCGGCTGCGAGGAACGCGGCGACGGCGATCGCCCGGTGACGGCCGATGCGGGTCACGGTGCGAGTTCTCCTTGTCACACTAGAGATGGGGCAGCGCCAACCTTATCCGTGGTCTTTACCGGGTTTTCCGGCGGCCCGCCCGATCGCCGGGGCGGGGGTCGCCCAGGTCGGCCCTGCTTTTCCAACCCTTGATTCACACAGAGACCCACTTGTCAAGGCTTAAAACGCGGCTTTGACCTGCAGTTATGGTGATTTCACTGTTCCGCGAGCCTGTGGATACGTGGTACTCTGGAGTACAGCGGAAGGGGTACTTGTCACATGACTTTCCAGGTCGGCGACACTGTCGTCTACCCCCACCACGGGGCTGCTCGGATCGAGGCGATCACGACTCGGACCATCAAGGGCGAAGAAAGGACCTACCTGGTTCTGAAGGTCGACAAGGGCGACCTCACCGTCCAGGTTCCGGCCGACAACGCCGAGCTCGTCGGAGTTCGGGACGTGGTCGGCCAGGAGGGCCTGGAGCGCGTCTTCGACGTGCTTCGCATGCCTCACACCGAGGAGCCCACCAACTGGTCCCGCCGCTACAAGGCCAACCTCGAGAAGCTGGCGTCCGGTGACGTCAACAAGGTGGCCGAGGTGGTCCGCGACCTGTGGCGCCGAGACAAGGAGCGCGGGCTCTCCGCCGGAGAGAAGCGCATGCTCGCCAAGGCACGGCAGATCCTGGTCAGCGAGCTGGCGCTCGCCGAGAAGACCAACGAGGACAAGGCCGAGGCCCTGCTCGACGAGGTTCTCAACTCCTGAACACGACATTTCCACGGGTGGGCGTCGGGGTCGACGTCCACCCGTTCGCATCCGGGCGCGAACTGCATCTCGCGGGACTGCACTGGCCGGGCGAGACGGGCCTGGCCGGGCACTCCGACGGTGACGCGGCGGCTCACGCCGCGTGCGACGCGCTCCTGTCCGCGGCCGGGCTCGGCGACCTCGGCGGCCTGTTCGGCACCTCCGATCCCCGCTGGGCCGGAGCCTCCGGCGTGTCCCTGCTAGAGGAGACCGCCCGGCAGGTTCGGGCCGCCGGCTTCGAGATCGGCAACGTGGCCGTCCAGGTGATCGGCAACCGGCCCAAGCTGGCGCCGCGCCGTACGGAGGCGGAGCGCGCCCTCAGCGCGGCCGTGGGCGCGCCGGTGAGCGTCAGCGCCACCACGACCGACGGCCTCGGGCTCACCGGCCGGGGAGAGGGCGTGGCCGCGATCGCCACCGCGATCGTGGTGGGTCTGTGAACCTGCGGGCCCTGCCGCACGTCCTGTAAGGCGAGCGCACGAGCGCTCGTCGCGGCCGGTGGGCGGCGCGGAAAGCCCATCGGACCTCTCGCGGGGGCGGCCCGTTTCCTGGCGCGGTACGGGTCGCCTCTTCATCGCGGATAATCCCGTTTGTCCTGGGTAGTCCTCCAATGACCATGTCTCGTCACAGGGGGAGCTGGACATGCTTGGATCGATCATCGCCGCGATCGTCATCGGAGCCATCGTCGGTGCGCTGGCCCGCCTCGTCATTCCCGGCAGGCAGAACATCAGCATCGCTCTGACGCTCATCGTCGGCATCGCCGCCGCCCTCATCGGAACACTCATCGCGAGCGCGCTGGGCATTGCGAACACCGGAGGGATCGACTGGTGGGAGCACATCCTCCAGCTCGCCCTCGCGGTCGTCGGCGTCCTGCTGGTCACGCAGATGCGGCCGGGGCGGACCGGAGGCAGCCGGACCTGACCAGACCGGGAATTTTATGTTTCCAGGACTATTCCTGGAGGACGGGGTAGCCACCTTTCCGTGAGAGTGAAGGTCTCACCCTCACGGGGAGGTTGAATATGACCATCGCATCCATTCTCGGGGCCATCGTCATCGGTGCCGTGATCGGTGCCATCGGGCGTCTCCTGCTTCCCGGCAGGCAGGCGATCGGCTGGGTGCTGACCGTCGTCGTCGGCATCGTCGCGGCCCTCATCGGCACCGCGATCGCCCAGTCGCTCGGCGTCGCGACCACCGACGGCATCGACTGGATCGAGCTCGTCATGCAGGTCGTCCTGGCCGCCATCGGTGTCGGCCTGGTCGCGGGGCTCCGCCGTTCCCGGGTCTGACGCCCGGCGAGCCGCCTTCCGGCGGCCCGGTGTGACCCGTGCGCGCACGGCCCCGGGACCGGTTCCTTCCACAGGGCCCCGGAGCCGGCCTCGGGGCCGTGCGACGCGAACGAGACCACATGGGGTGTGCCCCGAGCGCAGCGCTCGGGGCACACCCCATGTGGTCTCCGTGCTTCTGCCGCCTGCGCCGTGTCTGCCCGCGGGCCGCCGGGAGCGGGGCCGGCCCGCGGGACCGGGCTCATCCCTCCGGAGGGAGAGGCGTGCTGCGCATCCGGCCCGAGGGCGGGGCCGCGGCGTCCGCCTCCCGGGGGTCGGCGGCCTCGGCGCCGTGCGCCGGATCGGGGGAGTCGTCCTCCTGCGCGGGCAGCGGCTGGGTGTCGGCGTCGCGGTCCGCGGCGGCCCGGGCGGCGGTCTCCGTCTCCCGTACGGCGGGGCGGGGCGGATGGACGAGCCGGTCCCCGGGGTGGGGGCGGACCAGGTCGCCCCAGCGCACCGGCCTGTCCGGGGAAGGCTCCGGTACGGCGGGTTTCGGTACGTACACGGGTGAGGTGTGCTCCGGGGCGACGCCTTCTGAGACGACGACGGGCTCCGGCGCGGTGGCCGCCGGTGCGGCGGATCCGGATGCGGTGGATCCCGGCGTGGCAGGCGCCTGTGCGGTGGGGGCTTCCGGGACGGCTGTTCCCGGGGCCGGTGCTTCTGAGACGGCCGGCATGGCGGGCGCGGGTTCCGGCCCGGTAGGCGCGGGCTCCGGTGCGGCGGGCGCCTCGCGGCGCCCGGGACCGCCCGCCGTGCCCCTCTCGGGTGCTCGGCCGCCGGCGGGGCCGTCCGCACCTCCGCTCGCGCGCGTGCCGCGCTCGATCGGCTCGTCCACCGCGGGCGTCTCCGGCGCGGGAGTGGGACCGACCACGGGCTCCACGGGAGGGTCGGGCACCACCGGGACGGACTCCAGGGGCGGGGCGGCCTGCGGATCGAGGGCGGCCTCCACCGGAGCGTGCCGGGCCGGGTCCGGACGGCGCTCCCGATGTTCAGCGGGCCGTTCCGCGGGCGCCGGCTCGGTCTCGGGGAAGGGCACGATGTCGTGGTCCCGCCCGGACCCGGCCGGTCGCGCGTCCAGGGCGGCGCGCCGTACACGGGCGTGCTTGATCAGCAGGAGCCAGAGCCACAGGGCCACGGTCAGCATCACCCAGGGGGCGACGGCGACCGCGACGGCCGCCTGCCGTACGTCCAGCGTGGTCTGGGCGGCCCTGGCCACCTCCGCGGCGGCCGCCGCGAGCAGCAGCAGGGCCAGGACGGCCCCGGCCTGCAGCCGGATCGGCCAGCGCGCGCCGCGCAGCAGCAGCACGCCGATCAGCGCGATGGCGAGCAGCGCGTCGAACCCCGCGGGATAGAGATAGGCGAGGTCGGCGCGGGCTCCGCCGGTGAGGGCCAGGGCGCGCAGGGTCTCGAAGGAGAGCACGCACGCCGCGCCGGTGAGGGCGGCGACGCCGAGTCCGGCGAGCGCGATGCCCGCGTGGCGCAGGGCGAGGGCGACCCGGCCCGGCTCGGCGGGGACGGGCGGGGATGCGGACGGGCGGGGGGTCGGACCGGCCGCCACAGGGGGGTTCACGTCCATGACCTTTCGAGCCTACCGCGATCATCCGGCCGCGCTCCGGCCTTCATAATTGACCGAATCATGTTCACGTAGATATGTCCGAGACGGGTGTCCTGTTCTGAATCGTCTCCACCGGTGCGGTCGCGGCTTCAACGTGCCGTAACACGGCTTGTCAGGTGGGCGGAGGCGTTAGCCTTGCCTCGTGAGTCTGCGCCTTTACGACACCAGCACGCGTACGGTCCGCGAGTTCGTTCCGGTGGAGCCAGGTCGGGCGTCGATCTACCTGTGCGGCGCCACCGTGCAGGCTCCACCGCACATCGGGCACATCCGCTCCGGCGTCAACTTCGACGTGCTCCGCCGGTGGATGACGCGTTCCGGCTACGACGTCACCTTCTGCCGGAACGTCACGGACATCGACGACAAGATCATCCGGGTCGCCGCCGCGGAGGGCGTGCCCTGGTTCGTGGTCGCCGAGCGGAACCAGCGCGCCTTCACCTGGGCCTACCAGGTGCTCGGCTGCCTGCCGCCCACCGTCGAGCCGCGCGCGACCGGCCACGTCCCGGAGATGATCGAGCTGATGGAGCGGCTGATCGCGGCGGGCCACGCCTACGCAGCGGGCGGTGACGTCTACTTCGACGTGGTCTCCTACGCCGACCGGTACGGCTCGCTCTCCAACCAGCGACTGGAGAACATGCGGGCCGCCGGCGACACCGACACCGACAGCGCCAAGCGGGACCCGCGCGACTTCGCGCTCTGGAAGGGCGAGAAGCCCGGTGAGCCGAGCTGGCCGACCCCCTGGGGCCGCGGCCGCCCCGGCTGGCACCTGGAGTGCTCCGCCATGGCCACCAAGTACCTCGGGCCGACCTTCGACATCCACGGCGGCGGCGTCGACCTGATCTTCCCGCACCACGAGAACGAGCTGACCCAGTCGCAGGCGGCCGGGGACGGCTTCGCCCGCTACTGGCTGCACAACGGCATGCTCAAGATCGGTGCGGAGAAGATGAGCAAGTCGCTCGGGAACTCCCTGCTGATCCCCGAGGTCACCAAGAAGGTCCGCCCGGTCGAGCTCCGCTACTACCTCGCGGCGCCGCACTACCGCTCCTCGATCGAATACTCCGAGGAGGCGCTGTTCGAGGCCGCCGCGGCCTACCAGCGCATCGAGGGCTTCGTCACCCGGGCCGCCGAGGTGATCCACGACGTGGACGCCGACGCCCCGCTGCCGCAGGCGTTCGTCGACGCCATGGACGACGACCTCGGCACGCCGCAGGCGCTCGCCGTGGTGCACGAGGTGGTCCGCGAGGGCAACGTCGCCCTCGCCCACGGCAACAAGGAGCAGGTGGCCAGGCTGCTGGCCGAGACGCAGAACATGCTCGACGTGCTCGGCCTCGATCCCCGCTCGGAGCAGTGGCGCTCCTCGGGCGGCGACTCCGGCCTGCGCGCGACCGTGGACGCCCTGGTCGCCGTGGCACTGGAGCAGCGGCAGGCGGCGCGGGCCCGCAAGGACTTCGCCGCGGCCGACGCCATCCGGGACCGGCTGGCCCAGGCCGGCGTCGTCGTGGAGGACACCCCGCAGGGCCCCCGCTGGGAGCTGGCCCGCTAGACCCTCCCGCCCCGTGCCGCGCAGGGACGTCCGGGCGCCCGCGGCCGCCTCGGCGGCACGGGCGCCGCAGGGCAGGCCGTACTCTAGGGACCATGGCTGGTGGGGGTAGAGGGTCCGGGCGGCCCGCGAAGAAGAAGAGTCCGACCAAGGGCACGGGCGGCCACGTCCGTCGCGGCCTGGAAGGCAGGGGTGCGACCCCGCCGGCGCACATGCGGCACTGGTACAAGGACAAGGCCCGCGCCGAGCGGCTGGAGCGCGAGGAGCGGGCCGGGAAGTCCTCCGCGCCGCGCACCCCGGTCCGCACCCGGCGCGGCGAGGACGCGCCGGAGTACATCGGCGGGCGCAACCCGGTCCTGGAGGCGCTCCGGGGGGGCGTGCCCGCGAGCGCGCTCTACGTCGCGCAGCGCATCGACAACGACGACCGGGTCAAGGAGTCGTTGCGCATCGCCGCCGACCGGGGCATCGCCCTGCTGGAGGCCACCCGGGAGAAGCTGGACCGGCTGACCGAGGGCGGCGTGCACCAGGGGGTCGCCCTGCAGATCCCCGCCTACGAGTACGCCCACCCCGACGATCTGGTCCGGCAGGCCCAGGACGCTGCGGAGGTGCCGCTGATCGTGGCGCTCGACGGGGTCACCGACCCGCGCAACCTCGGCGCCGTCGCCCGCTCCGCCACCGCCTTCGGCGCGCACGGCCTGGTGGTCCCCTCCCGCCGCTCGGCCGGGGTGACCGCGGGCGCCTGGAAGACCTCCGCGGGCACGCTGGCCACCATGACCGTCGCCCGTGCGGCCAACCTCACCGCGACCCTGCGGGAGTACCGCGAGGCCGGGCTGTTCGTGATCGGCCTGGACGGTGAGGGGAGCGTCGACGTCGGCGACGCCAACCTGCTCGACAGCCCGCTGGTCGTGGTCGTCGGTTCGGAGGGCAAGGGGCTCTCCCGCCTGGTCAAGGAGGCCTGCGACCTGGTCGTCCGCATCCCGATGAACGCCGCGGCCGAGTCCCTCAACGCGGGCGTCGCCGCCGGCATCGCCCTGTACGAGGTGGCCCGCCACCGCAAGCGCTGAACCGGCCCGACTCCGACCGGGATTGCACAGTGACGTCAAGGGCTCAGTCCGACTACACTCGTCTGGCGACCGTGCCGACGTAGCTCAATCGGCAGAGCATCTGTCTTGTAAACAGAAGGTCAGGGGTTCGATTCCCCTCGTCGGCTCGCAATTCGAAGGCCCCTTGCGATCACCGTAGGGGGCCTTTTCGATCCTTTACAGCAGCGGAATGAGCTTGATCCGGTTCGACGGGCATCCGGGCTCTCAGGCCCACAGGTATGCCATGCGCCGTCGGTACTGTCCTTTGACCAGGCTGCTGAGCAACCGCAGCCGCGCGGGCGAGGTGCGGCGCAGATGGGTCTCGACGTCCGACGGGAGACCGAAGGTAATCCAGCCCAGCAGCTTGAGCACGCCGGGCAGGCCGTAGCGTTTGAGGATCACCTGGTGCATGTGGGCGTCCTCGTCCGGAGTGATGTGCGCCATCATCAGCGGGATGCCGTCGGTTTCCTCATGCGCCAGGTGCGCGCCCAGAGTGTCGGCCAGGGAACGCAGCGCGGCCATCAGCCGTTCGCGCCGTTCCTCGGACGGGCCGTCGGCGAACGCGCGGAAGGCTCCGGTGCTCTCGTCGATCCAGCGCTCGCACGCCTCGTGCTCGGCCTCCAGCGCGTCGATGGTCTCGACCGCCTCCGGGGCCCGCTCGCGCAGCTTGGGCCAGACGAACTCGTCCTCGGAGGTGCGGTGGTGGTGCAGGGCGTACAGGACCCAGCCGAAGTGCTCGCGCAGGGCGGTGATCCGCCTGCGGTCGGCGCGGCCGACCCGGCCCACGGCGGTGAGCAGGTGTCCCAGGTCGCGGCGGAAGCCGTAGTGCGCGAGATACATGTTGGTCATGTCCAGCGGCCCGGGGACGGCGGCCGCCTGGCCGGGAAGCTTGATCTGCGGCACGTCGGGGTATGGGGGGACCCGCATCGTCGTCTCCTCTTTGCCGGTCGGTTCGTCAGGCGGCGCCATCGTGTCGCGCGGGTCTTGGGCGGTTCTTGAAGGCCGCCTCGCCTCCGCCGCCTCGCGCTCCGGGCCCCGGTCGAGGACGGGCGATCTCGTCCAAGAGCGGCCCAAGCCGTGGTCGGCATGTGGGGTCGTCCGCGCGGGCGTCCGCCCGCCGTCGCGGACGCAGGGGCCGGTCCCGGGGAAGGCGGCCAGGTGAGGGGTCTGCGGCGACCGCGACAGGGAGATCTCGCTGAAGTCAAGATTGCAGGGCGATCGGCCTTCTACCGTAAAATCATGCGAGCTTGGACCTGGTTCAATGTCCGGTCGCGCCAGAGGCCGAGGACGCGGGTGGCGTCCCCCCGGCCACGAGGAGGGGCGTGACGAGTGAGCTGGAGAGTGGCCGGTGGACGTCCGCGTGCTGGGCCCATTGGAGATCGTCGGTGACGACGGCCGCCCGTGCCATATCGGCTCGCTCAAGCTGCGGATGCTCCTGAGCGTCCTGCTGCTGGCGGAAGGACGGCCGGTGGCGCCGTCCACCTTGATCCAGCGGATCTGGGGCGACGACGCGTCACCCGACGCGCTCTCCTCCCTGCACGCCTACATATTCCACCTGCGCCGGATGCTGGAGCCGGACCGGCCGCCCCGTGCACCGAGCCGGTTGCTGACCTTCGGCCCGGTGGGGTACACGCTGGTCGTCGACCGGGAGCGGGTGGACGCGACGCGGTTCCTCCGGCTGGTGGAGGAGGCCGGCCGGGCCCAGGAGCCCGCCGCCGTGGAGCGGCTGGCGACCGAGGCCCTGGCCCTGTGGCGCGGTCGGCCGTACGCCGACCTGGAAGATCAGGAGTACGCCGCGGCGGCCAGGGCGCGGCTGACGGAGGCGGCCGCGCGGGCCCGGGAGCTGCGGGTCGAGGCCGTCATCCGGCAGCGGCGCGCCGGTGAGGTGCTGGGGGAGCTGGAGGCGTTGACGCATGAGCATCCCCTGCGGGAGCGGATGTGGGAGCTGCGGGCGCTCGCGCTCTACCAGAGCGGCCGGCAGGGAGAGGCACTGGAGGCGCTCCGCACGGTACGGAGGATCCTCGCCGAGGAACTCGGCATCGATCCGGGTGAGGAACTGCGCGCGCTGGAACGTGACATCCTCGCCCAGGCCCCGCGGCTCCGTCTGAACCGCCCGGAGACGGCCCCGCCGGCGCCGGTCGGTGCCGTTCAGCGCCTCCGCGCGGCGGACGACGGTCCCGGAGAAGCGGGCACGGTGCCGGCGGCAGGCGACACCCGGCAGGCCGGCCCGGTGCCCTCGGGGGAAGCCGGCCGGGAAGGCACCGGAGGCGGGGCGGCGGCGCGCGGGCTCGTGGGGCGCAGAGAGGAACTGGACGCCCTGGACGCCCTGCTGGAGTCGGTAGCGGCGGGCCGGCCGGGATTCGCCCTCATCACCGGTGAGCCGGGGATCGGCAAGACCCGGCTGACCGAGGAGGTGGTCGGCCGTGCGCGGGAGCGCGGCTTCACGGTGGCGGTCGGCCGGTGCGCCGCGACGGAGGGGGCGCCGGCGTTCTGGCCGTGGGTGACGGTGCTGGAGCGGCTCACCGACACGCTGCCCCCGCTCCCGGCCGAGGTGCGGGACGATCTGCCGGGAGTGGGCTCCGCCGCGTGGGCCGAGCCCGAAGGGGCGCGGTTCCGCACCTATGAGGCCGCCGCACGCGTGCTGCGCACCGCCGCGGGCGGGCGTCCCGTACTCGTGGTGCTGGACGACCTGCATTGGGCCGACCGCTCGTCGTTGCGCCTGCTGAGCTATCTCACCGAGACCCTCACCGAGGGCCCGCTGGCCGTGGTGGGCACGGCCCGCGACTGGCCGCCGGCCACGGGGGCGCTCGCCGACACGATCGAGACGCTCTCGCGCCGCCAGGCGCTCCGGCTGTCCCTGACCGGTCTGTCCGCGGCGGAGGTCGCCGAGCTCGCACCGGACGGCATCACCGGTGAGGAGCTCCGGGCGCTGCGCGACCGGACCGACGGCAACCCCTTCTTCGTCACCGAGCTGGTCCGTTACCTGACCGCGGACTCCATGGGCGGAGGGGCGCTCCCGCTCGGGGTGCGGGACGTCGTCATCGGCCGGGTGGGCCGTCTGCCGGAACCGACCGGTGAACTGCTGCGCGTGGCGGCGGTGGCCGGCCGGGAATTCGACGTGGCGATCGTCGCCGAGGCCGCCGAGCTGCCGCTGGAGGTCGCACTGGACCGGCTGGAGCCCGCCGCGGAGGCCTCACTGATCGCCGAAGGCCGGCCCGGCCGGTTCCGGTTCGTGCACGCGCTGGTGCAGGAGGCGCTGACCGAGGTGGTGCCGGTGCCGCGCCGGGCCCGCCTGCACGCCGCGATCGCCCAGGCCGTCGAGGCCAGGACCGGCGGCGCCGCCCGGGATCGGCTCGCCGCCGCCGCCCACCACTGGCTGCTCGCCGTTCCCGCCGGGCACGTCGCACGCGCCTGGCGGGCGGCGTGGCGGGCCGCGGAGGAGGCCACCCGTCTGCGTGCCTACGACGCGGCGGCGGATCTGCTGGAGCGTGCGGTCGAGGTCGCCGAGGCGGACCCGGAGCTGAGCCCGGCCCAGCGGATGGACCTGCTGTTCGCGCTCGCCGAGGCCCGCCTGGGGGCCGGGGACGCGCAGGGACAGCGCGCCGAGCTGCAGCGGATCCGGCGGCTGGCCAAAGAGGCGGGCGACCGGCGCCGCTGGGTGGCCGCCGCGACGGGGTACGGGGGACGCATCCTCCAGCCGTGGAAGATCTACGGTGACTACGACGCCGAGCTCGTCGCCGACCTCCTGCGGCTGGCCGCGGACGAAGGACTGGAACCCGCGGGCCTGGCCCGGGTGCTGGCGTGCCTGGCCGTGCAGACGTACCACGGTCCCCGGTCGGACCCCGCGGAGCGGGAACGCTGGAGCGCCGAGGCGGTACGGCTGGCCGGCGCGGAGAACGACGCCACGCTGCTGGGCTGGGTGCTCTTCGCCCGTTTCACCGCTCTGCTGGGCCCGGACACCGCGCACCAGAGGCTGGAGACCAGCCGGCGGATGGTCCGCCTCGGCAAGGAGGCCGGTGACGACGAACTGCTCGCGATCGGGCTCACCTGCCAGGGCGGGACGCTGCTGGAGCTGTGCCGGGCGGCAGAGGGCCTGGCCGCGCTGGCCGAGGCGCAGGAACTGGTGGGACGCTTCCACCTGCCGTACCTGCGGATCATGCTGGGCTGGCTGCGGCTGGGCGTCGTCGTCAACTCCGGTGACCTGGCGGCGGCCGAGGCACTGCTCGCCGCCACCGCGGCCGAGCACCGTGCCACCTCCATGTGGGGGGAGCCCGCCCTCACCGCGGGCGGCACGTATCAAGTGGCCCTCATGCACGCCCGGCGGGGAAGCATGGATCCGTGGCCCCCGGCCCGGCCCACCGAGATCTCGAACGAGAACCTCGACTACATCACCAGGGAAGGGTTCGCCGCCCGCCTGGTCGTGGCCGGTCGTCTGGACGAGGCCAGGCAGGTGGTGGGCCGGTGGAAGGAGCAGCCGCCCATCCCGGATACGTTCGTGCGGCCGTACTGGCTCGTGTTGCGGATCGAGGTCTGGGCCCGGCTCGGTGACCGTGAGGCCTGCGCCGAACTGTACGCGCAGGCGCTGCCGTACGCGGATCGGATGGCCATGGCCGGCATGTCTCTGCTGATGTGGCCGGTCAGCCGGTCGCTGGCGCTGCTGGCTCGTGCTCTCGGTGATGAGGAGGCGGCCCTGCGCCACGCCGAGCACGCCCTGGGCGTGGCACGCGAGATGGGCGCCGACGCCCTCGCGGAGATCATCACAGCGGAGATCGCGGGCATCGGCGGGCAGCCGGATGCCGGTGCCCGCCGGTAGGGCATCGGCGTCGGGCGGACTTCCCGGATCGTTTCGGAGGGCGCCGCGGGTCCGGCGGTCACTGACCGCCGTGCCGTGTGCGGGCCGGTGGGCCTTCCCCGGCCCCGTCCTGCGCGGACCGGTGGCGTCAGGAGCGGCCCAAGAGCCGGTCAAGTCCGTGTCCGTAGTGTCGTGCGCCGACGGGAGCCGGGCGGGACGCCGGAGGGCGTGGCGCCTTCGGCGGTGTCCCGTCGCCGGCGGGGACGTGGGAAGCGAAAGGACGATCGACATGCCTGACGTGGTGGTCGTGGGAGGAAGCAGCGGGGTCGGGCTCGAACTGGCGAGGCATTACGTGCGGCGGGGCCGGGACGTGGTGCTGACCAGCCGTGACGCCGGTCGTGCCGCGCAGGCCGCCGCCGACGTCAACGCCTGCTGCGACACCGGCGGTGCGGCCCGTGGCATCGCCCTCGACCTGGCCGAGCCCGAGGCCGCGGTCGCCGCGCTGGCCGAGGTGGGGCAGGTGGACCGGCTGGCCCTGGTGGCCGTGGACCGCGACCGCAACACCGTGGCCGGCTACGACCACGAGCGTGCCCTCTACTTGACCACGCTGAAGCTGGTCGGCTACACCCAGGTGGTGCACGCGCTGGCTCCGCGGCTGGCGAAGGACGCCGCGGTCCTGCTGTTCGGCGGGGCCGCGCGGGAGCGGCCCTATCCGGGCTCCACGACGGTGTCGATCGTCAACGGCGGGATCACCGGCATGGTGGCCACGCTGGCCGCTGAGCTGGCGCCGGTACGGGTCAACGCGATCCACCCCGGCGTGGTGGCGGACACGCCGTACTGGGCGGGCGGGGAGGCACTGCTGGAGGCCGTGGCGCAGCGCACGCTCACCGGGCGGATCCCGACCACGGCCGATGTGGTGGGGGCCTCGGTCTTCCTCCTGGAGAACCCCGCCGTCAACGCGGTGGACCTGACCGTGGACGGCGGCTGGCGCCGGTGACGGATGACGGGCCGTTCCCCGGCCCCCGGACCCTTCCGGCGCCGGGCGGCGCGCCGTCGTCGGGTGCCGGGCCCGCCTGGTGCCGGGTGGTGCGCCGCCCCCGGCCCCCAGGGCCCGCCCGGTGCCGACGGAAGGCTCATCCGCCGCCCCGCTGGGCGGACCGGAGGGCGTTGCGGACCACGAGCTCCTTGACCAGTGCCGCCGACCGGCCGGTGAGGGTCATCGCGCGCGGCCGGTCGTCGGCATGCACGAACTGGATGAGGCCGTCCCGCCGTCCCAGGCTCACGCACTGGACCACGTAGCGGAACCGCAGCGGCCCCGGTTCGCGGCCGTTGATGCGGTCGGCGATCGCGTCGGCCGCCTGGCGCCCGGCGGGCAGCGCGGTCGCGCAGGCCATGCGCAGCTCCTGACCGCTCGATGCCCGCACAGCCGCCGCGTCGCCGACGGCGTAGACGTCCGGGTGGGAGATCGAGCGTGCCGTCCGGTCCACCAGGACGCGGTCGTGGCCGTCGACGGCCAACCCGGCCTCACGGGCCAGGGCGGGTGCCCGGAACCCGGCCGCCCACACCACCGCGTCGGAGCCGACGGACCGGCCGTCGGCGAGCCGGGCACCGGAGGCGTCCACTCTGACCACCTTCGCTCCGGTCATCACCTCGACGCCGAGCCGGTCGAAGGCCCGCCGCAGATGCGCGCGGGCGGCGGGCGACCACCGGCCGCCCGGATCCTCGGCCGCCAGCAGGCGCACCCTCAGCCTCCGGTGGCTCTCGGCCAGCTCGGCGGCGACCTCGATGCCGGTCGGTCCCGCGCCCACCACGGTGAGCACGCCGCCGGCCGGGATCCGCGCGACCCTGTCACGGAGGCGGGTGGTGTCGCCGGTTCCGGAGACCGTGAGGGCGTGCTCGGCGACGCCGGGTGCCCCCTCCAGGTCCGCGACGCTGCCCGCTGCGTACACCAGGGTGTCGTAGCGCATCGTCGTGGAGCCGAGGCGCAGTTCGCGGCGGTCGGCCGTGATGCTCTCCACGCGTCCCCGGACGAACCGCGCCCCGCGTGCCAGGTCGGTCACGGCGGGCTCCGGTACCGCCTGTCCGGCTGCCACCTGGTGCAGCCGGACCCGTTCCAGGAAGGTTCCGGCGGCGTTGACCAGGGTTACCTGCGCCTGGCCGGGGGAGAGGCGGCGGGCCAGCCGGTTGGCCGCGGTGAGGCCCGCGTATCCGGCGCCGATGACCACGATGTGGTGCGTCATCGCATGCTCCTTTCGGGTTGTGGAGTCACCTCCGGGCGGGATCCGGGGATCAGGCGCCCTCTAGCACCCGGAGCAGGTGGCCGCGTGGGCGGCCAGGCCGCGGGCGACGCGCGTGATGAAACGGCGCAGGACGAGGGCCGTGACGACTCCCGAGCCCGGCCAGACGGGATGGAAGGCCGCATGCCAGTGGATCCCCGTCCCGCCTCCGGACGCGGTGAGCGTGACGGTCGCGCGGTAGTCACGCGCCTGGATCCCGCTGACCAGCTCGTAGGCCAGCCGTACCGGGGGCTCGAAGAGCACCACACGCTCGATCGTCGTGCGGGCTCCGAGGCGGTAGCGGCGGACCGCGCCCACGCCGTTCTCGGAACCCGTGCCCGGCACGTCGAGCGAGGCGGAGTCGAAGGGACTCCACCGCGGCCAGCAGCGCACGTCGGCCAGGTGCGCCCAGACGGCTGCGGGGGTGCCGGTCGAAGCGGCGTACACGTCGACTTTCGTCATACGCCCCATCCTCCCGACCGGTCTTGGCGGCCTCTTGCGCCCGGCTTGGAAGGGGCGCGCGGTGTACGCCCCGCGCGAGCCGTCGGCAGACTGACCGGGCAGGACGCCGACGTCCGCCACGTGCGCTTGGACGTCACCGACCAGCGCGGCATCGAGGCCGCGGCGGAGTGGATCGGGAACGTGTACGGGTGGCTGGACGTGCTGGTCGGCGATGCCGGGATCGCGCACCGGGCGGATCCTCAGGGGCCGAGCGCCACACCGCTCCCGGTCATGCGCGAGGTGTCCGAGATGAACGTCTTCGGTGTGGTGGCGGTGACCGTCTCGACCAGCCGGGCCGCGACGGTGTAGTTGGGGTTGTGGTAGGCCATCTCGGTGCCCGGGTCGGTGGCGAGCGGCGCTCCCCGCCGCCGCGCCCGCCGTCAGCAGCGCGCCGACCGCCACGGCGATCGCCGCGGTCTTCCATGCCCTCATCGTGCTCCCCTCCCGGGTTCTCCGTCCGACCGGGAAGAACGGTAGGGACCGGGCAAGGGGGCGCACAGCGGGCGATCGGCAGGGCCTGCCCCTGACTTTCGTCAGGTGCCGCACACCGCGCGGACGGGACTCCGGCGCCGCACGGCGGAACGCCCCGTCTCGGGGGAGACGGGGCGTTCCGGGGAGGCGGTCCGGTCGCCGCGGCGTGCGGCCGGGCGCGCTCAGGCGCCGGCGTTCGTGGCGCCGTCCGCCAGCACCTCGGCGGGACGCTGCGGGGCGTCGGGCGCGGCGCCGGGCACGTCGTCGGTCGTGGCCTCCTTGTAGGCGGCCTCGATCCGCTCGCCGATGCCGCGGTCGATGTTCTTCCAGTACTGGAAGGCGCGGGACAGGACGGGCTCGACGACCCCGCCGGCGAGGCTGCCGGCGACCGTGCGGACGAGCCGCTCGCGCTGGGCGTCGTCGAACACGTCGCGGACCAGCGCGCCGGCCTGCGAGAAGTCGTCGTCCTCCGGGTGGAGGGCGTAGGCGCTGCGCACCATCTCGCCGTCGCTCTCCCAGCCGTCCTCGACCGGGCCGCTCTGGTCGGCCCAGCCGCGCCCGTAGGAGTTCGGGGCGTAGACCGGGGCCGTGCCGGAGTGCTCGAAGGCCATGTTCCCGTCGAAGGTGTAGGAGTTGGCGGTCGCGGTCTTCGGCTTGTTCACCGGCAGCTGGAAGTAGTTGGTGCCGATGCGGGCGCGCTGGGCGTCGGCGTAGGCGAAGACCCGGCCGAGCAGCATCTTGTCGGGCGAGACGCCGATGCCCGGCACGAGGTTCGACGGCGCGAACGCGGCCTGCTCGATCTCGGCGAAGAAGTTCTCCGGGTTCCGGTTCAGCGTCATCGTCCCGACCTTGATGAGCGGGTAGTCCTTGTGGGACCACACCTTGGTCAGGTCGAACGGGTTGATCCGGTAGGTCTTGGCGTCCTCGTACGGCATGACCTGCACGTGCAGCGTCCAGCTGGGGAACTCCCCGCGCCCGATGGCCTCGTGGAGGTCGCGGCGGTGGAAGTCGGCGTCGGTCCCGGCGAGGCGGTCGGCCTCGTCGTTGGTCATGTTCTGCACGCCCTGGTCGGTCATGAAGTGGTACTTCACCCAGAACCTCTCGCCCTGGGCGTTGATCCACATGTAGGTGTGCGAGCCGTACCCGTTCATGTGGCGCCACGACCTCGGCAGGCCGCGGTCGCCCATGACGTAGGTGACCTGGTGGGCCGACTCGGGGTTGAGCGTCCAGAAGTCCCACTGCATGGTGTTGTCCCGCAGGCCCGAGCCCGGCATGCGCTTCTGGGAGCGGATGAAGTGCGGGAACTTCATGGGGTCGCGCAGGAAGAAGACCGGGGTGTTGTTGCCGACGATGTCGTAGTTGCCCTCGGAGGTGTAGAACTTCAGCGCGAAGCCGCGCACGTCGCGCCAGGTGTCGGGCGAGCCCTGCTCGCCGGCCACGGTGGAGAAGCGGGCCAGCATCTCGGTCCTGGCGCCCTTCTGGAACAGGGCGGCCTTGGTGTAGCGGGAGACGTCCTCGGTGGTCTCGAAGACGCCGAACGCGCCGGCGCCCTTGGCGTGCGGGTTGCGCTCCGGCACCCGCTCGCGGTTGAAGTGCGCGAGCGTCTCGATGAGCCGCACGTCGTGCAGGAGCAGCGGGCCGTTGCTGCCCACGCTCAGCGAGTTGCGGTCGCTGACCGCGGGTGCGCCGGATTCCGTGGTCGAACCCGCGCCGTTGCTCGGGACGTGCCCCGGGGTGGGCAGGGCGCCGTTGGACTCGGTCAAGTCGGTCTCCTTCATCAGGTGGACGTGGATGCGCGTACGCCTGGGGCGGCACCGTCCGGACGGCCGGGCATGCCGGAGCCGTCGGTGCCTCGCGTGGCGCGGGGGCCTCCACCTCGGGCGACACCTGGAGGCGGGAGGTCGGCACGTCCTATATAACCACCTTTTCTTGAGTCATTCAAAAAAACGATGCCATCAGATCTGCTTCGGAGGCGTGAGCTCGGACACACCGGCGCGGCTCCGGGCCGCCGTGAGGGGCCCGGAGCCGCGTCAGAGGCGCGGGGGGAGGCGGGCCCGTGTTCAGGCGGGCAGGGGCGCTCCGACCCGGCCGGCGGCCCGGGTGGACTCGCGCACGATGAGGTGGGTCTCCAGCCGGGCCAGCGTGGGCGTCCCGGTGTCCCCGGCGTTGACGGCCGCCAGCAGCAGGTCGACCGCCATCCGGCCGGCGGCCGCGGTCGGCATCGTGATCGTCGTCAGCTTCGGCCGGTTCAGCCGGCCCGGCAGGCTGTCGTCGACCCCGATGACGCTCAGGTCACCGGGCACGCTCAGCCCCCGCTCGTGCAGGCCCTCGATCAGGCCCAGGGCGACCAGGTCGTTGTAGCAGAGCACGCCCGTCGCCCCCGACCCGGCGACCGCCGCCGCGGCGGCCAGCCCGCCCTGCTCGGTCGGTTCGTTGGGGCGCAGCACGGTCAGCTCCAGGCCCGACTCGTCCGCGGCGGCGGTGGCGGCGGCGTGCATCTCCTCGCTCGTCCACGAGCCGCTCGGTCCGGACAGCAGGGCGATCCGGCGGTGGCCCAGGGCCGCCAGGTGCTCCACCGCGGCCCGCACCCCCTGTCCCACGTCCATCAGCACCGTGGACAGGCCCTTCACCCTCCGGTTGACCACCACGAACGGCACCTGCGCCCGCAGCCGCTCGATCACCCGGTTCGACAGGCGCGGACTGCACAGCAGCACCCCGTCGACCTGCTTGCAGAGCATCTCGATGAGCTCCTGCTCCAGCAGCGGGTCCTCGTCGGTGTCCGCCACGAACACGTGGTAGTCCCGCTCCCGCGCCTGCGCCTGCGCCGCCTTGATCAACGGAGGGAAGAACGGGTTGGCGATGTCCGCCACGATCAACCCCAGGTTGTGGGTGCGCCCCGTGGTCAGCGCCCGCGCCGCCCGGTTCGGCCGGTATCCCAGCTCCTCAGCCACCGTCAGCACCCGGTTGCGCGTCTCCGCGCTCACCAGCTGCGGGGCGGAGAACGTCCGGGACACGGTCGAGACGTGCACCCCCGACGCCCGCGCCACATCCCTGATCGTCACCGCCATGGCTCACCTCTTTCTCCTGTCAGACGGCGGGCGAGCCAGTCGAAGACCCGCTCCTGCGCGGGGACGTCGAAGCAGTGACCCGCATCGGCGAACACGCCGGTGTAGTCGGCCGGGGCCTGCCGGTAGTGGTTTCGGATCATCGTGTGGGCGCGGCGCATCCCGGCCGGGGGGAGGATGGGGTCGTGCTCGCCGTACCAGACCAGCAGGGGGCGGGGGGCTGCGCAGGCGACCAGGTCGGGCAGGTCGCAGAGCCTGGACAGCCCCGGGGGGTACAGCATCCAGGTGTGGCCGGCGACGTGGCCGTCCAGCAGGTCGCGGTAGGAGGAGACCATCGCCACCACGGCGACCGCGGCCGTGCCGGGGTCGAAGGCGCCGAGCAGGGCCGCGCGCAGGCCGCCGCCGGACAGGCCCGCGCAGCCGACGGCCCCGACGTCGGGGCGCGAGCGCAGGTAGGCCGCCGCCGCCAGGTCCTCGCCCGCGACGACGCCCGCGTAGGAGGTGCCGAGCACGGTGCAGTACTTGGCCAGCACGTGTTCGTACCGGGCGGCCGCGGCGTCGTACCGGTCGGCCTCGCCGAGGCCGGGCTCGGGGAGCCCGCGGACGTCGTCGGGCATGTCCGCCAGCGGGATCCGGCGGCTTCCCCAGCCCAGCACGTCGGGCACCAGCACGGTGAACCCGCGCGCGGCCAGCTCCTGCGCCCACGCCCTGCCGCCGTAGATCGAGGCCCGCAGCCGGGCCACCTCGGCGGAGTGGCCCTCCGGGCCGTCGGCGATCTTCTCCTTGCCCGCCCACTTCATGCCGGCGTGGCAGTGCAGCGCGAGCACGCCCGGCAGCACCGCGTCACCGGCCTCGCGGGGGCGCAGCACGTAGGCGCGGGTCCGGGGGCCGAAGCCGACGTCCCAGGAGACCTCCTCGCCGCGGACGCCGCCCGCCGTCCAGGTCCGCTCGGTCCGCACGTCCGCGGCGGCCAGGTCGAGCACGCCCAGCACGTCGCGCGCCCGCTCGCGCAGTTCGGGACCGGGGGGAGGCGGGGGGAACAGCCCGCGCTGCGCCGCGGCGATCCCGGCGAGGGCGGAGAACTCGCCGAGATGCCGCAGACTTCCAGGTCTGTCGGCGGAACCGCCGGCAGGATCGGACCGCACGGCTCAGCTGTCCGCCATGCGGGTGCCGCCGTCGACCAGGTGGACCGGCCGCCCGGTGCGGATGGACTCGTTGGCCGAGGCGCCGATCATGACGCTGCGGATGCCGTCGAGGTAGCCGGCCTGCCGGGCCAGCGCGTCGTCGCCGGGCCCGCGGAAGACGTCGTCCAGCAGGAGCCGGTCGCCGCCGCCGTGGCCGCCGGCGCCCTGCTCGATCGGGATCTCCTCCGCCTCCTGCCAGTGCCGGTGCAGCAGGAGCCTCTCCCAGGCGCCCGTGGCGTGCTCCTTGGAGGCGGCGGTCGGGTCGATCGCGGCGTGCGGCGGCGTCCACGCCCGCTCGCACACCTCCAGCTCGATCCGGCCGCCGGTGCCGTTGAAGACGACCCGGTAGCCCTCGTAGGGGGCGTGCGCGTTGAGGGAGTAGGTGAGCATGGCCCGGTTGTCGTAGCGGACCAGGACCGCCATGTTGTCCTCGATCGTGACGCCCTCGGTGAAGACGTCCTGGTCGCGGATGTAGCCGTCCTCGTGTTCGGCGTCCAGGTAGAGGCGCTTGAGCCGCGGGTCGGCGGAGATGTCCAGGATGAACGGGTCGCTGCCGAGGCCGGGCGCGCCCTGGCCGCGCTCGGGCCGCGCGTCCAGGCCGCGGGCGCGGGCGTTCTCGGCGCCGTAGAAGCGCAGGTCGCCCTGGGCGTACACGGTCCGCGCGGTGGCGGCCAGCCACCAGTTGACCAGGTCGAAGTGGTGGGTGGACTTGTGCACCAGCAGGCCGCCGGAGTTCGCCTTGTCGCGGTGCCAGCGGCGGAAGTAGTCGGCGCCGTGGATGGTGTCCAGGGCCCAGTCGAAGTGCACGGAGGTGACCTCGCCGATCGCGCCCTCCATGATGAGGCGGCGGACCGCGGAGTTGCGGGGCGAGTAGCGGTAGTTGAAGGTGACGACCAGGGAGCCGGTGCTCCGCTCGGCGGCGGCGGCGATCGCGGCGCAGCCGGCGGCGTCGATCGTCAGCGGCTTCTCCACGATCACGCGCTTGCCCGCCTCCAGCGCCGTGATGACGTAGTGGGCGTGCGTGGCGTCCACCGTGGCGACGACCACCGCGTCGCACAGGTCGAGCATCTTGGTGTAGTCGTCGGGCGCGAAGCGGGGGACGTCCCCGCCGATGCGCTCGGCGTAGTAGTCCATCCGGGTCCGGTTGGTGTCGCACAGGGCGACGATCTCACCGGTGTCCCGCCAGTCGCCGAGCAGCGCGTCGACGTACATCTGGGCGCGGTGGCCGAGCCCGACGAATGCGTATCTCATCTCTTCTCCCCGATTGGTGTGCCGTACGGCCCGCGCGCGGTCCGCACGAGCCGTACGGCAGGCATGAGGGTGTCTTCTCAGCCGGCGGCCGACGGGCGCCGGGTCAGGAGGCGCCGGGTGACCCGGCGCCGGCCGGCCGGTCGGTGGCGGCCCGGCCGGTGGCGGTCCGGCCGAGCGGTGGCGCGGCCCGGCCGGTGGCGGCTCAGCCGGAGATGGCCGCGTTGGCCTCCTCGAGGAACTTGGCGGCCGCGTCCTCGGGGGTCTGCTGCCCGGCGGTCACCGCCTCGGTGTAGCGCTTGATGATGTCCTCCATCTTCGAGGCGCCCTTCGGGGGGACGATCGCCTGGGTGAGCTCGCTCCTGATCTGCTCGATGAAGTCCACGCTCTGCTGGTCGGCCGGGGTCAGCTTGCCCTTGATGGCCTCCAGGACCTTGGAGTTGATCGGCAGGCCGCGGTCGCTGAGCAGGATGCCGCCGGCCTCCGGGTCGTTGAGCAGGAAGTCGACGAACTTCTGCGCCTCGGCCGGGTGCTCGGTCTTGCTGGAGATCGTCCAGTGCATGGCGGGCTGGAGGAACATGCCGTTGCCGCCGGAGGCGTCCAGCTTCGGCATGCGGAGCATGGTCAGCTCGGAGCCGGACACCTTGCTGAGGGTGCCGAGCTGGTTGCTCCACCACATGCCGAACGCGCCCTTGTTGGTGCCGATCAGCGACTGCTCCACGCCACCGGCGATGATCTCGTTCATCTTCGCGGCGTCGGGCGAGGCCTTGGTCTCGATCATGGTGAGGAAGGTGCCCCACCACGCCTTGAGCGTGTCGGCCGAGATGCCGATCTTGCCGTTGTCGTAGAGCTTCTCACCGCGCTGCGCGGCGTAGATGGTGGGGAAGGTCGGGTTGTTGGAGGTGTACTCGGTGCCGTAGTACTCGCCCTTGCCGGCCTCGCTGATCTTGGCGGAGAGCTTGATGTAGTCGTCCCAGGTCCAGGTCTTGTCGTCCGGGAGCTCCACGCCCGCCTTGTCGAGGACGGCCTTGTTGGCGTACATCGCGAAGACGTTGACGCCGGTGGGGATGGCGTACTGCTTGCCGTCGACCTGGTTGGCCTTCAGCACCTCCTGGTCGAGGTCGGCGGTGTTGACCTTGCCGGCGAGGTCGAGGAGGGCGCCCCGGCCGGCGTACTCGGCCAGACCGCGGATCTCCAGCGTCATGACGTCGGGCGCGTCGTTGGCCGCGACCTTGGTGGCCAGCGACTCGTAGTAGCTCGGCCAGTCGGAGAACTCGCCGACCACGTCGATGTTCGGGTTCTTCTTCTCGAACGCCGCGATGACCTGCTCGGTGAGCTTCTGCCGGGAGTCGGAGCCCCAGTAGGAGAAACGGATCTTGACCTTGCCGTCGGCGGACTCGCCGCCGCCGTCGCCGCCGCCGCAGGCGGTCAGGGTCAGTGCCGCCGCGGCGAGAAGGGCAACCGTCTTGAGAGAGCGCATCTCTCGGTCCTTCCTCTTAATCATTTTCAGGGGGGTTGAAGAGGACATGCTCGGGGTGGGACAGGACTTACTTGAGACCCGTGGTGGCCATACCGCGGATCAGGTACTTCTGACCGGCCAGGAAGAACCCGAAGATCGGTCCGAGGGCGATGATCGACATGGCGAACATCGGTCCCCACGACGACTCACCGCTGGAGTCCAGGAAGGTGCGCAGCGCCACCGGGACGGTGAAGTTGTCGGGGTTGTTCAGGTAGAGCAGCTGGCTGAAGAAGTCGTTCCACGTCCAGATGAACGTGAAGATCGCCGTGGTGGCCAGTGCCGGGGTGCAGAGCGGGAGGATGACCCGGAAGAAGGTGCGCCAGTAGCCGGCGCCGTCGATCGAGGCGGCCTCGTCGAGCTCCCGCGGGAGCGTCCTGATGAACTGGACCATCAGGAAGATGAAGAACGAGTCGTGGGCCAGGAACTTCGGCAGGATCAGCGGCCAGATCGTGTTGATCATGTCCAGCTGGGCGAACATGATGTACTGCGGGACGATCACCACGTGGAGCGGCAGCATGATCGTGCCGAGCATGAGCGCGAACCAGAGCTTCTTCAGCGGGAAGTTCAGCCGGGCGAAGGAGTAGGCGGCCAGCGAGCAGGCGGCCAGGTTGCCGATGACCGACAGCACCGTGATGAGCGCCGAGTTCCACAGGTAGTAGCTGAAGGGGTGGGCCAGCGCGTCCCAGCCCTCGGTGTAGTTCTCGAAGGTGATCTCGCTGGGGATCAGCCCGGGCTCGCGGAAGATCAGCTCCTCCGGCTTGAGCGAACTGGAGATCATCCACAGCAGCGGGTAGAGCATGACCAGGCCGAAGCCGATCAACATCAGGTGCTTGGCACCCCTGGAGACCCGGCGCCGGTACAGGACCGGATTCCGGCTACTTGCTGTCGCCATAGAAGACCCAATACTTGGACGCGAGGAAGTTGATCCCGGTCAGACCGGCGATGATGACCACGAGCACCCAGGCCATCGCCGAGGCGTAGCCCATCTCGTAGTGCTTGAACCCCTTGAGGTAGAGGTAGAGCGTGTAGAAGAGCGTGGAGTCGTTCGGGCCGCCGGTGCCGTTGCTGACGATGAACGACTGGGTGAACGACTGGAACGACTTGATGATCTCCAGCACGAGGTTGAAGAAGATGATCGGCGTGAGCAGCGGCAGCGTGATCGACCTGAACTGCTGGACGGCGCCCGCGCCGTCGATCGCGGCGGCCTCGTAGTAGCTGCTCGGGATCTGCCGGAGGCCGGCCAGGAAGATGACCATCGGGGCGCCGAAGGTCCACACGTGCAGCAGGATCAGGGTGCTCAGCGCGGTGTCGGGGTTGTTGACGTAGCTGGTGCCCTCGACGCCGAAGAGGCCGAGCACCGCGTTGACCAGGCCGTCGGCTCCGAAGATCTTCCGCCAGAGGATGGCGATCGCCACGCTGCCGCCGAGCAGCGAGGGCAGGTAGTAGACCGACCGGTAGAACGACAGGCCCCGCAGGCCGCGGTCCAGCAGCAGCGCCAGCGCCAGGGCGAAGCCGAGCTGGAGGGGGACCGAGACCACCACGTAGATCGCGGTGACCTTCAACGAGGCCCAGAAGCGGGGGTCCTCGGTGAACAGCTTGACGTAGTTGTCCAGCCCGACCCACTCGGCCTCCTCCAGGAGGCTGTAGTTGGTGAAGGACAGATAGAACGAGGCCACGATCGGGCCGACCGTGATCAGGAACAGGCCCACGAACCACGGGATGAGGAACGCGTAGGCGGCCAACGCCTCACGGCGAGAGCGGTTGACGACCGGCCCGCTTCCCCGTGCGGGGGCGGGGGGCGTGACCACGGGCTTCTTCAGCGACAACGAATCAACCACGGCGGAACCCCTGCATGGATCGGGCCCGGACATTTCCTGATTCGATCGTCATCACGGGACCTCCCGATGTGACGTGATTGGATGGCGCTTTCCTATAGGTCCCGGAAAGCCGCGTCAACCCTTTGCAGGCGTTACCTGCTTGTTACCGATATATCGGCATGAACGTTTCCGCAGGTGGCCGGGTTAACGTCAGGTTTCCGGCGGTAGAGATTCTCGAAACAATTGCTCCGTTGCTACAAGCGGTTGCAGCAAACAGGGTAGATCCAGTCATGGGATGACTGGCTTTTTCCTGGGGAATGGAGGGCCGCGCCGCTCCGGCGGGAACCGGTCGCGGCGCACCTCCCCGGGCGGGCCGGACCCCGTCAGAACAGGAACCGGTAGGTCGTGGCCGAGACGTGCTCCTGCCCCGGGCGGAGCACGGTGGAGGGGAAGTCGGGCCGGTTGGGCGAGTCGGGGAAGTGCTGCGTCTCCAGGCAGAGTCCGGCGTGCCTGCCGTACGGCGTGGCGACGCCGTCCAGCATGTGGCCGGTGTAGAACTGGACCCCCGGCTCGGTGGTCGTCACCTCCATCGCCCGGCCGCTCACCGGTTCCTGGACCCGCATCGTCCCGCCGGGGCGCAGCACGTAGCAGTGGTCGTAGCAGCCGGAAAGGCGCGCGCCCACCGCCGTCGGCCTGGTGAAGTCGTACGGCGTGCCCGCCACCGGCGCCGGTGCGCCGGGCAGCGGGATCTTGCCCTCGTCGACCGGCAGGTAGTGGTCGGCCTCGATGGTGACGACGTGGCCGAGCACGTCGCCCCCGCCGGCGAGGTTGAAGTAGGAGTGGTTGGTCAGGTTGAGCACGGTGGGCGCGTCCGTGGTGGCGCGGTAGTCGATCCGCAGCTCGTCGCGGTCGGTGAGGGTGTAGGTGACGCTCACGGTGAGCGTGCCCGGGTAGCCCTCCTCGCCGTCCGCGCTGACGTAGGTCAGCCGGACGGCCCGCTCGCCGTCCGGCTCGGCCCGCCAGACCCGCTTGTCGAACCCGGCCAGGCCGCCGTGGAGGCTGTGGCCGTTGTTGTTGAGCGGCAGCCGGTACTCCGTGCCGTCGAGGGTGAAGCGGCCGCCCGCGATGCGGTTGCCGTACCGGCCGACGACCGCGCCGAAGTAGCGGCTGCGGTTGAGGTAGTCGTCCACCGTGGGCAGGCCGAGGACGACGTCGGTCCCGTCGGGCAGCTCGACCGACTGGACGATCGCGCCGAGGGTCAGGATCCCCGCGCGCATCCGGCCGTTCGACAGGACGTGCCGCTCCACGGCGTCGCCGGCGGGGGTGAATCCGAATCTCACGTGAGCTCGCTCTCTGCGTCTGTGCTGTGTGGGTCGCTGTGCGGTCGCCGCGTGGTCCCCGTGCGGTCGCCGGGAGGGTTCCCGTCCGGCCGGAGCCAGCGTCCGCGGTCCGGGGAGCCGCTCCGGCGGCCGGACGGCGTGCCCGCAGGCGGGGCGCAGGCCGCACCGCCCGCGGCACCGTAACGCAAGCGGTTGCATCGCTACCAGGCGCGGACGGGGGGCGAGGCCGGTTTTCTGCTACCGGTTGTGGAGTCTGCCGTCTGGGATCCCGATGAAGCAGCAGGTCAGAAAGGTGGTGAAAATTTACGCCTTGACGTTTCCGCGAGATAGCGCCACTGTTTGGCGCAACTGGTTGCAGTCTCTGAGCGTGCTCGTGACTGCCAGAAGGGAAAGACACCCGTGAGCAGAACTCTTGTCACCGGGAGCGCCGGGCGCCTCGGTCGCAGCGTCGTGTCCGCGCTCGCCGCGGCGGGACACGAGGTGATCGGGGTGGACACCGTGCCGGGCACCCCCGCCGACGCCGCCGAGACCCTCCCTGCGGACCTGACCGACCTCGGCGAGGCCTACGAGGTGATCGCCCGGTTCCGGCCCGACGCCGTCGTGCACCTGGCCGCGATCGCCACCCCGTTCAGCCGCAGCGACCAGGTGATCTTCCGTACCAACACGCAGCTGGCCTTCAACGTCTGCGACGCGTCGGTGGCGCTGGGCGTGGGCAAGGTGGTCGTGGCCAGCAGCCCGACCGTCATCGGGTACGGCCGCCCGGGCGGTTGGGCCCCCGCCTACCTCCCGCTCGACGAGGACCACCCGGCCGAGCCGTGGAACGCCTACAGCCTGTCCAAGCACGTCGCCGAGGAGACCATGCGCTCCTACGCCCGTGCGGCCGCCGCCACGAAGCTGGCCGCGGTGCGGCCCTGCTTCGTGATCGCGCCGGAGGAGTGGGAGGGCGCGCCGACCCAGTCCGGCCACACGGTGACCGAGCGGCTGGACCGGCCCGAGATCGCCGGGGTCTCGCTGTTCAACTACATCGACGCCCGCGACGTGGGCGACCTGTTCATCGCCCTGCTCGGCAAACTGCCCGAGCTGCCGAACGGCGAGACCTTCTTCGCCGGGGCCGCCGACGCCCTGGCCCGCGAGCCGCTGGCGGAGCTGCTGCCGAAGGTCATGCCCGGCACCGCGGGCTTCGCGGACGGCCTGACCGGCACCGCCCCCGCCTTCTCCTCCGCCAAGGCCGAGCGCATGCTCGGCTGGCAGGCCAAGCGCAGCTGGCGCACCGAGCTCTCCACCTGAGCAGTCCTGAAGGGAAACGACCATGAATCTCAGCGGAGTCCTGTTCTTCCCGGTGACCCCGTTCGACAGCGAGGGCGCGCTGGCCGCCGACGTGCTGGCCGAGCACATCGGCCGGGGCCTGGAGCACGGGCCGGGAGGCGTCTTCGTGGCCTGCGGCACCGGGGAGTTCTCCGCGCTGTCCCAGGCCGAGCACGCCCGCGCCGTCGAGGTGGCGGTCAAGACCGTCCAGGGCGCGGTGCCGGTGCTCGCGGGCGCGGGCGGCCCGCTCGGCGCGGCCCTGGAGCAGGCCCGCGCGGCCCGCGCCGCGGGCGCCGACGGCCTGCTGCTCATGCCGCCCTACCTGATGCTGGGCAGCCGGGCGGGCTTCGCCGAGTACGTCCGCGCGATCGCCGCGGAGCTGCCCGTGGTCGTCTACCAGCGCGGCGCGCTGGTGCTCGAACCCGACGCGGTGGTGGAGCTGGCCCGCATCCCCGGCGTGGTCGGCCTCAAGGACGGCCTGGGCGACATCGACCGGTTCCAGCGCACCGTGCTGGCCGTCCGGCGGGAGGTCGGCCCGGACTTCACGTTCTTCAACGGCCTGCCGACCGCCGAGCTCACCATGCCGGCCTACCGCGGTCTCGGGGTGGAGCTGTACTCCTCGGCCGTGTTCGCCTTCGCCCCGGAGATCGCCACCGCGTACTTCAACGGCGGCGAGCTGAGCGAGCGGCTGCTGGCCGAGTTCTACGCGCCCCTGGTCGAGCTGCGCGGCAAGGGACCGGGCTACGCGGTCGCCCTGGTCAAGGCCGGGCTGCGCCTGCGCGGCCTGGACGTCGGCCCGGTCCGGGCGCCGCTGAGCGACCTCACCCCCGAGCACGAGGCGGAGCTGAGGGCGCTCATCGAGCGCGGCCTCGCCCTGGTGTCCGCATGATCAAGGATCTGAGGACCACCCTGCGGTCGGCGCCGCTGCGCCGGCCGTGGGGTGCGGACGTGCCGTACAACCACGTGGTCGTCTGCGAGGTCACGCTGGAGGACGGGCGGGTCGGCACCGGGTTCTCCTGGACGCCGCAGATCGGGGCGCACGCCGTCAGAGCACTGCTCGACCACGACATCCGCGAGGCCGTCATCGGCATGCCCGCCCACCCGGAGGTGGTCTGGGACCGGCTGCGCACGCACCTGAGCGAGGCCGGGCGCGGCGGGCTGACCACCGTCGCGATGGCCGGGGTCGACCTGGCCCTGTGGGACCTGCGCTGCGCCGGCTCCTCCCTGGTGGACGTGGTCGGCCCGCGCCGGGCGAGCGTCCCGGTGTACGGCAGCGGCGTCAACCTGCACTACTCCCTTCAGGAGCTGGTCGAGCAGGCCGGGCGCTGGAAGGCCGCGGGCTACCCGGCCGTCAAGGTCAAGGTGGGCCGGCCCGACCTGGCCGAGGACGTCGAGCGGGTCGCCGCGGTCCGCGAGGTCGTCGGCCCCGACGTGCTCCTGATGGTCGACGCCAACCAGCGCTGGGACCTGCACCGGGCCCGCCGCGCGATCGCCGCGCTGGAGCCGTACGGCCTGCACTGGATCGAGGAGCCGCTGCCGGCCGACGACGTCGCCGCCCACGTGGAGCTGCGGCGGAGCATCGGGGTGCCGGTGGCGGTCGGCGAGAACGTCTACACCGTCCACGGCTTCCGCGACCTGCTGACCGCCGGCGCGTGCGACGTGGTCCAGCCCAACGTGGTCAGGGTCGGCGGCGTCACCCCGTTCCTGCGGATCGCCGAGCTGGCCCGCGCCTTCGACGTGCCTGTCTACCCGCACCTGCTGACCGAGCTGTCGGGCCAGCTCGCCCTCACCCTGCACCACCCGGTCATGGTGGAGCTGGTCGAGGACGCCTCCCTGGCCGACCTGGGGCTGCTGGCCGAGCCGTACCCGGTGGAGATCGACGGCACCGAGCTGCGTTCGGCCGGCCGGCCGGGACTGGGGATGACATGGGCGAGCTGAACGGCGGGCCGGTCCGGATCGTGCTCGCGGGCGCCTACGGCCACGGCCGCTCCCACCTGGAGAACCTGCGCCGCCTGACCGGGCTGGGCCTGGTCGAGCTGGCGGGGGTCTGCGACGTGCTCCCGGTGGACGCCGACCGGCTGCACGGCCTGGGCGCCCCGGAGCAGGCCCGTCCCGAGGACCTGGCCGGGCTGATCGAACGCACCGGCGCGCAGATCACCATCCTCTGCACGCCCATCGACACCCACGCCGAGCTCGCGGTGACCGCGCTGCGCGCGGGCTCCCACCTGCTGCTGGAGAAGCCGCCGGCGGCGTCGATGGCCGACTTCGAGCGGATCGCCGCGGCGGTCGAGGAGACCGGCCTGGCCTGCCAGGTCGGCTTCCAGAGCCTCGGCTCGGCCGCGGTCCCCGCGGCGCGCAAGCTGATCGCCTCCGGTGAGCTCGGCGAGGTCCGCGGCATCGGGGTGGCGGGCGCCTGGGAGCGGCCGGCCGACTACTTCACCCGTTCGCCCTGGGCCGGCCGGCGCCGCCTGGACGGGCGGGACGTGGTGGACGGCGCGCTCACCAACCCGTTCGCGCACGCCACCGCCACCGCGCTGGCGGTCGCCGGGGCCGAGGAGCGCGGCGCGATCGCCTCGGTCGAGCTGGAGCTGTTCCACGCCAACCCGATCGAGTCCGACGACACCTCCGCGGCCCGGATCCGCCTGGCGGACGGCCGGGTGATCACCGTGGCGGTGACGCTGTGCGCGACGGGGCGCACCGAGCCGTACCTGCTCCTGCACGGCTCGGCGGGCACGGCGCGGCTCACCTACACCACCGACGACCTCGACGGGACCGTGCATCCCCGCACGGACCTGCTGCAGAACCTGGTCGAGCACGTCAGGGCCGGCGCGGAGCTGCTGGTCCCGCTGGCCCGCACCGGCGCCTTCATGGAGTTCATGGAGGCGGTACGGCTGGCGCCCGACCCGCTGCCGATCGCCGACGAGCACCAGACGATCCACCCCGGCCGGCGCGAGGTGCCCGGCGTCAGGGAGCTGACGGACGCCAGCGCCGAGCGGCTGGCCCTGTTCTCGGAGCTGGACGTGGCCTGGGCCGCCGGGTCCGGCGGGAAGGAGCCGCGGACGGCCCGCGGGAACGCGCGCGAGCTGCGGGTGGCGGGCACGCCGGTGGCCTCCTACGTGTGGGAGCCGGACCTGCCGGCGACCGACTCGCCCCGGCCGTACCTGCACCCGGTGCGGACGCTGGGCGGCGTGGAGGTCACCGAGTACCGCCCCGACGACCACGTGCACCACCTGGGCGTCAGCCTGGCGATCTCGGACGTCGGCGCGGTGAACTTCTGGGGCGGCCGGACCTTCGTCCGCGACCGGGGGCCGAGCTGGCTGGGCGACCACGGCCGGCAGCGGCACGACGCCTTCGAGGAGACCGGGGACGGGTTCGCCGAGGAGCTGACCTGGCTCGGGCCGGACGGCGCGGTCGTCGCCCGCGAGCGGCGGACCGTGCTGGCCGCGGCCCTGCCCTCCGGCGGGCCCTCCGGCGCGTCCGGTGACGTGCCCGGCGCGGCGGGCGGCGACGCCTGGATGCTGGACTTCGCCTTCACGCTCACCGTGCGCGAGCCGCTGGAGATCAAGAGCTCGGCGTGCAAGGGACGGCCGGGCGCCGGGTACGGCGGGTTCTTCTGGCGCGCGCCCAAGTCCTCCCCGGACGTCGCCGTCTTCACCGGCGAGGCCGAGGGCGAGCAGGCGGTCCACGGCAGCGTCACGCCCTGGCTGGCGCTGGTGTCCGGCGCCTGGAGCCTGGTCTTCGTCCAGCTCGGCCACGTGGACCCGTGGTTCGTGCGGGTCGCCGAGTACCCCGGCGTCGGCCCCGCGCTGGCCTGGGACCGGCCGCTGGCCGTCGCCGACACCCTGAGCCGGCGCGTGGTCACGGTCGTGGCGGACGGACGGCTCGACCGGGCCGCCGCCGGGCGGCTGGCACGGGCGGCGGGAGCGCCGTCCTGACCTGAGGTCCGCGCGGTCCGGGCGTTCCTGCCCGCCCGGCCGCGCACGCCGGAGGCCCCGGGGGTCCTGCACCCCCCGGGGCCTCCGGCGTGCCCGTGATCCGGCCTGTATTTGCAACCCCTTGTAGTCGGGAAAGCCTTTTCCTTTGAGGCTATTGACGTTAATCGAGGATTACGCCAACGTTTCGTGCAACCGATTGCCACACTCCCCCCACGCAAGGTTGCAGCATGCGACTTCTGTTACTCGCACCGGTGATCGCTCTGACCGTCACCGCCGCGGCCGCGCCGGCCCTGGCGGTGGCCAAGCCATCCCCTTCCACCATCGTGGTCGCCGCCGACGGCTCCGGAGACCACACGACCGTGCAGGACGCCGTCGACGCCGTCCCCGCCGGCAACACCAAGCCCGTCACCATCCTGGTCCGCGAGGGCACCTACAAGCAGCAGGTGGTCATCCCGGCGGACAAGCCGTACATCTCGCTGGTCGGCGACACCTCCGACCCGAGCAGGGTCGTGCTCACCTTCGACGCCTCCGCCTCCACCCCCAGGCCGGACGGCTCGGGCACCTACGGCACCTCGGGCAGCGCCTCCTACGTGATCAGCGCGCCGGACTTCACCGCCCGCAACCTGACCTTCGAGAACTCCTACGACGAGGCCGCCAAGGGCAACAGCCAGGCCGTGGCGGTGCGGACCACCGGGGACCGGCAGGTCTACGAGAACGTCCGCTTCATCGGCAACCAGGACACCCTCTACGCCAACACCGCCAGTGCCACCACCGTGGCCAGGCAGTACTTCCGCAACTGCTACGTCGAGGGCGACGTCGACTTCATCTTCGGCCGCGCCACCGCGGTCTTCCACAACTGCGTGATCAAGTCCCTGAACCGCGGCGCCGCCGACGGCAACAACGGCTACGTCACCGCGGCCAGCACGGAGATCTCCAACCCCTACGGGTTCCTGATCTACCGCAGCCAGCTGGTCAGCGACGCGCCCGCCAAGACCGTCCACCTGGGCCGCCCGTGGCCGGCCGGCGGCTCGGCCACCGCCCGCGGCCAGGTCCTGATCCGCGAGTCCTGGCTCGGCCAGCAGTTCAAGGACGCCCCCTGGACCGACATGTCCGGCCTGAACTGGCGGGACGCCCGGCTGTCGGAGTACCTCAACCACGGCCCCGGCGCGGCGGTCAACGACGACCGGCCGCAGCTGACCAGGGAGCAGGCCAGGCAGCACGATCCGGAGGACTACCTGAGGGGCACCGACGGCTGGGACCCCTTCCGCAGCTTCCCCTCCTTCTCCGACAAGCAGCTCGGCCGCCAGGTGCTGCCCGAGAACGACGGCTGGGCCGCCGAGGGCGCCGGCACCACCGGCGGCTCGGCCGCCCGCCCGGAGAACATCCACACCGTCTCCACCGCCGCGCAGCTGCGCGCCGCGCTCGGGGACCCGGCCGACAACACCCCGAAGATCATCTATGTCAAGGGCGCCATCGACGCCGACACCGACGCCGCGGGCAACCCGCTCACCTGCGAGTCCTACGCCGTGAACGGCTACAGCCTGCAGGCGTACCTGGCCGCCTACGACCCGGCCGTCTGGGGCAGGGACAAGGTGCCCTCAGGGCCGCTGGAGGACGCCCGCAAGGCCTCCTACGACAAGATGGCCCAGCACGTCACCATCACCGTCGGCTCCAACGTCACCCTGGTCGGCCTGGGCCCCGACGCCGCGCTGAAGAGCTTCGGCATCCGGGTCACAGGCGCCGACAACGTCATCATCCGCAACCTCACCATCACCGACACCTCCGACTGCTTCCCGCAGTGGGACCCGACCGACGGTGAGGGGGGCGCGTGGAACGCCTCCTTCGACAACATCGAGATCTCCGGCTCCACGCACGTCTGGCTGGACCACAACACCCTCAACGACGGCGACAACCCCGACTCCGGCCAGCCGACCTACTTCGGCCGGCCGTACCAGGTGCACGACGGCCTGCTCGACGTGGTGCGCGGCTCGAACTACGTGACGCTCTCCTGGAACCACCTGAGCAACCACGACAAGGTGACGCTGATCGGCAACACCGACAACGGCACCCGGTACGGCGAGACCGACAAGCTCAAGGTCACGCTCCACCACAACCACTTCGAGGGCCTCGGCCAGCGGACCCCGCGGGTGCGCTTCGGCCAGGTGCACATCTACAACAACTACTACACCGGTGGTGACGACCACCTGTACAGCATCGGCGTGGGCGCCGAGTCGAAGGCCTACGTGCAGGCCAACGCCTTCAGCGGCATCCCCGCCGAGAAGGTCCTGTCGGTCTTCAAGGGCACCGCGGTCACCGCAGAGGACAACCTGGTCGACGGCAGGCCGGTCGACCTGGTCGCCGCCTACAACGCGGCCAACGACCCCGACCTCGGCTCCGACGCGGGCTGGACGCCGACCCTGTTCACCAGGATCGACCCCGCCCGGAAGGTCGCCCAGATCGTTCCCGCGCAGGCGGGAGCGGGCCGCCTCCGCTGACCGACCCCGGCGACCGCCAGCGGCCCGCACCCCGGTCACCGGGGTGCGGCCCGCTGGCGCGTGCACCGGCGGCTCCGGGTTCCGCCGCGCCGCGTCAGTCCCCGGCCATCACGGTGAAGGCGAACCCGGTGCTCGTCGGACGGCGCAGCGGGATGTCGCACTTGACCCGGTGCAGCACCTCGCTCCTGCTGAGGCCGAGCCCCTGTGCGATGAGCCGCTCCGGGCGCACCGGCACCGGATCCGCGAAGACGACCTCCACCTGGACCGGCCACGCCTCACCCGGCCGCGCCGGCGGGGTGTCCAGCCGCCAGGCATCCTTCCAATCCAGGGTGAAGCGGTTGCGTCGGGCGAGCAGCGGGTCCAGCAGCCTGGACGCCACCAGCTCCGGATCGTGGGCGCGGTAACCGTCGAGCTCGGCCGGGTCGAAGGATCCGACCGGTGTTCGCTCGTGCACGGTGAGCTTGCCCGTCCGGCCGCAGGACACGCAGCGGACCAGCAGCCACACGTCCAGCAGCTTGCCGTTGGCGTTGACGCGGAACCTGCCCTCGCCGGTGGTGGCCGACTCCGACCGGCAGCCCACGCACCGCAGCCACAGCAGGGGCAGCCTGGTCCGGCGGACGACCCAGGGCAGCACGATATGAGGTTGTGAAGACATGATCTCTCTAGACCTGACACGAGGCCGATCGAGCGCGGCCTCAGACGCCGTACGACCGGGCGCACGCGGGCAGCCCGGCAGAGCCGGCGGGAGGGCCGGCGTGGAGGTGAGCGGAAGAAGGCGTCAGATCTGAAGAGCAGGCGGGGTCACGCGGTCTTTGTCCTCTGTCCTCACTGCGACGGGGTCGCGGGCAACCTACGGGAGCGCGGCGGGAAGGCTCAAACGGTTTTCCGGCGCCGGTTGCTGCCGGTTGCGGACCCGCCCCGGCGAGTCCGCAACCGGGTGCCCGGGCCTGCCACGTGGATCACGCAACGGGCCTCGCCCGCGGTCACCGGTCGGCGGGCGCGCGACGAGGGCCACCCGGTGGGCCGGAGGCGGCGGAGGGGCCGACGTGCACACGATTCTTCACCGTCTCGGGGTTCGGGCGCAGACCGACGGACGCGATGGCAGATCGGTGGGAAACGGGTTCTAGCCGGAGCAGTTGTGCGTGTTGAGCTCTAGGGCGTGTTCCAGAAGTGAGTTGAGTGGCGGTTGCGGAGGTCGTAGATCGACAAAAGATGAGGTCTCCGGTAGATGAGTCAACGACCAAGAAGACCATCTGCACGGAGACCTCGTGGACACCTTACCGGTGGCGGGGCGGGCTGATCTGACCGATGCGCAGTGGGCGGTGCTGGAGCCGCTGCTGCCCGTCGCCCGGAAGCCGGGGCGCCCGCCGATCTGGACGAAACGGCAGCTCATCGATGGGATCCGATGGCGGGTTCGAGTGGGGGCGCCGTGGCGGGACGTGCCGGAGCGGTACGGATGCCGGCAGACGATCTACGGGTTGTTCCGGCGCTGGCAGCGTGCCGGCATCTGGCGGCGGATCCTGACCGATTTGCAGGCTCAGGCCGACGCGGCCGGACTGATCACGCGGGATGTGAGTGTCGACTCCACCGTCTGCCGGGCCCATCAGCACGCCGCCGGGGCGCGGGAAAGGGGGATCTGCAGGTTGAGCCGCCGGGCGGTGCGCAGGAGGAACCGGCTGATCACGGGCTGGGGCGCTCACGCGGTGGCCTGAGCACCAAGCTGCACCTGGCCACCGAGCAGGGCCGCAGAGCGCTGTCGATCGTGCTGACCGCCGGGCAGCGGGGTGGCAGCCCGCAATTCGCGGCGGCCTTGCAGGGCATCCGGATGCCCCGCTTGGGCGGTGGCCGGCCCCGTACCCGGCCGGACCGGGTGCTGGCCGATAAGGCCTACAGCTCGCGCGGCAACCGCCGTTACCTGCGCAGGCGCGGCATCAAGGCCACCATCCCGATCAAGCTCGACCAAGCCGCCGCCCGGCGCAGGAAGGGGTCCCAGGGCGGCCGGCCGCCCGCGTTCGACCCCGAGTCGTACAAGCTGCGCCACGCGGTGGAATGCGGCATCAACCGACTCAAGAGCTACCGAGCGGTGGCCACCCGATTCGACAAGCTTGCCGTGCGCTACGAAGCCACCGTCCACATCGCCGTGATCGACACCTGGCTATGAGCCCAACCACTTCTGAAACACGGCCTAGTGGGCGGGACGGAACGGGCGCAGTAGGCGGATGCCGTCCTCGATGGATCCGTCGATCAATGCGAGCATCTGCGGGACGAGTTCCCTCATCCGGGGCGCGGCGAGGTGGGCGTCGAGGTGGGCGCGGGTCTCCCAGCGTTCGTAGATGACGAATTCGCCGGGTCGGCCCTCGACTTCGTGGGCCTCGTAGTCGATGTTGCCGGGATCGTTGCGCGAGGGGGTGACGGCGGCGGTGATGAACGCCTTGAGGTCGGCCTCCCTGCCCGCCTTCGCCTTCGCGTCCCATACGACGGTCACGTAGCCGGTGGGTGTTGCGGTCATGGTGATTCCTGTTCTGTTCCGTGCTGCCGGGTTGTGTGTCGGTACCGGGCCGGTGTCAGCTCTCGATGAAGTCGAGGAGGTCGGCGTTGACGGTGTCGGCGTTAACGGTGCACATGCCGTGGGACAGCCCCGGGTAGACCTTCAGGCGCGCGTTCTTGGCCAACGTGACCGCCATCTCGGCGGAGTTGGCGATCGGGACGATCTGGTCATCGTCGCCGTGCATGATGAGCGTGGGCACGTCGATCGCCCGGAGGTCGTCGGTGAAGTCGGTCTCCGAGAACGCCTTGATCCCCTCGTAGTGCGCCTGCGCGCTGCCGGTCATTCCCTGGCGCCACCAGTTCTGGATGACGCCCTGGGAGATGTCCGCGCCCGGGCGGTTGAACCCGTAGAACGGCCCGGAGGCGAGGTCGAGGTAGAACTGGGAGCGGTTGGTGGCCACGGCCTCGCGGAAGCCGTCGAAGACCTCGACCGGCAGCCCTCCCGGGTTTGATTCGGTCTGGACCATGAGCGGCGGGACCGCTCCGATGAGGACGGCCTTGGCGACCCGCCCGGCACCGTGCCTGGCGGCGTACCGGGCGACCTCTCCGCCACCGGTGGAGTGGCCGACGTGGACGACGTCGCGCAGGCCGAGATGCGCCACCACGGCGGCGGCGTCCGCCGCGTAGCGGTCCATGTCGTGCCCGTGGCCGACCTGGGCGGAGCGCCCGTGCCCGCGGCGGTCGTGGGCGATGACCCGGTAGCCGTGCTGGACGAGGAACAGCAGTTGGGCGTCCCAGTCGTCCGAGCTCAGCGGCCAGCCGTGGTGGAACATGATCGGCCGGCCCGAGCCCCAGTCCTTGTAGAAGATTTCGGTTCCGTCGCTGGCGGTGACGAACGGCATGGTCTGCTCCTCGTGGTCTCGCCGCCCGGGTACCGGGCGGTTTCGATGTCTCCACGAGAATGGCTCGGCGGCCGTGCCGACAGCCTCCGTCAGCTGACTGACATCCGGCCGACGGCTCGCTTACGTCAGTACCGGGGCAGTGCTGAGACCCGACCGGTAGCTCTCACAGCCGGGTGGCCGGAGGCTCGGGAGGCAGCGCCTCCAGTGCGTCGCGGAGCTCGGCCCGCGATGTGATTCCCAGCTTCGGGAACACATGGTAGAGATGCGACGACACGGTCCGCGGCGAAAGGAACAGATGCGACGCGATCTGCGGGTTCGACAGGCCCGTCGCCGCCAGCCTGGCGACCTCCAGTTCCTGCGGGGTGAGGGCCTCACCGGCCTTGTTCCGGCCGGTCCGCGTCAGGCCGGTGGCGCGGAGCTCCGCAGTGGCCCGGGCCTCCCACGAACGGGCCCCGAGTTCCTCGAAGCGGTCGCGGGCGGCGGCCAGCTGCACCCGGGCGTCACGGTTGCGTCCTTGCCGGCGAAGCGCTTCGCCGTACGCCAGACGAGCATGGCCGACCTCGAAGGGCCACTGCTCGACGCCCGGCAGTGCGAGTGCCTCCTCGAAGCACCGGACCATGTCCTCGGCAGTTGACGTCATCGCCGTGACCGTGGCCGAGCTCAGCGCGAGCCGCGACGAGAGGTGGCCGACACCGGCGTCGCGAAGCGCGTCCGCGTGCCGTCGCGCCTCCGCGTGCCGCCCGGTGCGCACGGCGGCCTCGACGAGATCCGGCGCGGACCACACGGCCTCGGGATTGAACGGCGGCAGCACACCCGGGGCGCAGATCGCTGTGGCGTGCCGGAAGGCTGTCTCGAAGTCGGCGGCGCCGAGGGCCGCCCGGGCCGCCGCTTGGTGGGCGCAGTTCTCCAGCCGCCGCAGTCCCCTGGGCCCTGACCACCCCCAGACGGCCTCGCAGTGGCGGCGGCACGCGTCGAGGTCGCCGCGCTGGGCCGCGGCCATCGCGGCGATGTAGTGCCCCACCTGGGCGAACAAGTGGTATCCCGTCTCCTCGGACAGGGCGATGAGCTCATCCGCGGCGTCGGCCGACGGCTGCCACCGGCCGGTGTAGAGATCGTCCAGGGCGACGAACATCAGGGCCGGCATGCTGGACCCCACCGCGCCGCCGTCGCGTATGACCCGGGACACGGCTTCGCGGCAGCCCGGAAGTCGGTCGAGGTAGGAGGCGGTCAGGGCGGTGCGGATGACCACGTCGGCGTTACTCTGGTCCCTCAGCCGCGCGATCTCCTCGTCCAGCCGGCGCAGCATGCCGTCGGTGATGGAGCCGAGGTCGTGGTGGACGCGCCCCAGGTACGCCGCGGCGGCGGGCGCCGCCGCGGGAAGCTGTGCGAGGACCTTGACCAGAGGCTGCCAGTGCTCGGGCCGGCCCGAGTACTGGCTGGCGAGCGTGAGGGTGAAGAGCGCGGTCTCCAACTCGCCGGACGGCGGACCGGGCGACACCGGCGCCTGCTCGATCGCCGCCATCAGCAGCGTGTGGGCGGTGTCGGCGTCCCCTTCCGTGACGAGCACGAGGAAGCCGGCCGTCGCGGCCGCCGGGAGCGACCGGGCCGCCGGATCGCCCTCGACCTCACGCATGATCTCGTGGCTGACCTCCAGATGACCCGCGACCCAGGCGGCGACGTAGGCGGCCTGCGACAGGCGGCGTCTGCGGACTGCCCGGTCGGGGCTCAGCTCGGCCGCGCGCCGCAGCCTCACGATCGCGCCGTCGGCGTCACCGCGTCGCAGGCTGCTGCGGGCCGCCGACTCCACGGCGGCGGCGACCGCCTCGTCGGGCGCCGTCGTGGCTCTCGCGAGGTGGTCACCGCGCCGCTCGGGCTGGTCGCCCAGCGCGTCGGCCAGCCGGCGGTGGGCGGTGCGCCGCTGCTCGCCGGTGGAACCGTCGACCACCGCGGACCTGACCAGCGGGTGCCTGAAGCGCACCGTGCGGCCGTTCTCCGCGACCATGACCAGGTGGTCGCGCTCCGCGGGAGCGAGCCCGTCGAGCCCGCCCGGCCCGCCGGCCGCCTCGAGAATGCCGATGTCGCCGGAGCCCTCGAGAGCCGCGAGCAGCAGTACCTCGCGCGTTCTGTGCGGTAGCCGTCCGACGCGGGCGCTGTATAGAGCGCGCACGTCCCGTCCCTGGCCGCTCGCCCACCCCGCCCCTTGGCCGTGTTGGCCGCCGGACGCCCCGGTGGACCCGGCGAACTCGAGCAGAGCCAGGGGGTTTCCCTGTGCCTCGTGCGCCAAGGTCGAAAGGACCCGGCGGGGGAGGTGGGCGAAGCGCCGGGACAGCAGTCGCAGGGCGTCCGCGTCGTCCAGCGGCGCGATCTCGAGCTCCGGCAGACCGGTGGACCGGAAGGATTCTTCGGACTCCTCTCGCTGTGCTCCGAGCAGCCCGATGCGGCGACCGCCCAGTCTTCTGGCGACGAAACCCACCGCGGCCCGGCTCGCCTGGTCGACGGCATGAAGGTCATCGACCACGAGGAGCAACGGCCGCTCCTTCGCGGCCTCGTCGAACAGGGACAGCGCCGCGTTCAGGACGGCGATCTGGCTCGGCGCGGGGCCGGCGCCGAGACCGAGGGCGACCTTGAGGGCCTCCCGCGTGGAATGCGGTAGACGACCGAGCTCGTCCGGCAGCGAGCCGACGAGCTGATGGAGTCCCGCGAAGCTGATGTCCGTCTCGTACTCGTCGCCGCTCCCGCGGACGACCCGCATTCCCTTCGCCACCGCCAGCTCGGCGGTCGCGTCCAGGAGTGCCGTCTTGCCCACGCCCGGATCACCGGTGAGCAGCAGGGCGGCTCCGTTCATCCCGGCCATGTCCAGGAACGCCGCAAGCTCGGCGAGCTCGCTCTCCCGGCCGACCAGTCCGGTCGGGCCGACGCCCGTGTCTGTCCTTGACTTCGCCCACATCCGCCGTGTCCCTCGCTATACCTCGCGAGGCAGTCGAACCACCAGCCACGCACTTGACCAGCAATTATCGCACCCATCGGCAAACGGAGCCTGAAGCCATCTGCTTCGCCGACACCCGCAGCTCCCAGACGGAGATCATGCAGAACACCAGCCGGGCGCTGCGGGCCCCACCGCAACGACAGCACGAAGGTCACGTGGGACATCGTCCAGAGCCAGCGGGTTCGCGGTGCGAGCGGGTGCGTCCGGCGTCGTCGGCGTGAACAACGTGTCACCGTCGTTGAGCAGGTGCACCGGGCGCACGGCACGGGCGCGTCGTACGCCGTGCCGGCCAGGATCCCGCGGCGGCGAGGGTTCCCTCACAGAACTGGCACCGCGACGCCTTCCTCGCCTCTCCCGCGCTCCGGGCTCGCCCCGAGCGCCGTCAGCGTCACCCCGGCTGCCACCGCCAGCGCCGCCACCAGCCCCGCCGCGAGCACCGCCCAGTGACCCAGGAACGTACAGACGACCACCAGCAGCGCCGTGACCGGCAGCACCGACTGCTGGGCGATCCCCACCTTGTAGAAGCGCGAGTGCAGCGCCCACACCGTGAGCAGGAACAGCGCTGTCGGCAGCGTCACCGCCGCCGACGCCGACAGCGCCGAAAGGTGTGCCTTGCCCACCGCCTGCTCCACCGCCACCTCCAGACCGGCCCCGATCGCGGCACCCGAGACGAAGATCAGGTAATGGCCGTAACCCCAGAGGAAGGACTGCCGGTTGGACCGGAGGTGCCCGTGGATGGGGACCGCGAAGTACACCCACCAGGCGACGAAGACGATCAGCAGCCCGCCGGCGGCGATGGGCAGCAACTCACCCAGGGCCTCGTGCTCGTCGATCCCCGACTTCACGGCGACGGTGGCCGCCGCGATGGTCTCGCCGAGCACGATGAGCGTGAGCAGCCCGTACCGTTCGGCGATGTGGTGGGCGTGCCACGGCGTGGGGTGGGCCCGCTCCGCATACAGCGGTACGGCCATCTCCAGCAGCGCCATCACCAGAAAGACCCACGGGCGGCCGGCCTCCGGCAGGGCCAGTAGCCCCAGCCAGCCGATCTGGCACAGCCCGATGGCGTACCGCAGCGCCATCGTCCGCTCGGGGCCCTGGCTCGACCGCGCCACGCGCAGCCACTGCGCCGTCATGGCGAGCCGCATGATCACATAGCCCAGGATGACGACCAGGTACGCGTGTTCCTCGAACGCCTGGGAGACGCCTGCCGTCAGGACGAGCACGCCGGATATCTGGATCAGTGTGACGATCCGGTACAGCACGTCGTCGTTGTCGTAAGCCGAGGCGAACCACGTGAAGTTCATCCACGCCCACCAGATGGCGAAGAAGATCATCAAGTAGCTGAGGATCCCCTCGCCCGTGTGTCCCTCGACTATGGTGTGCACCAACTGGGCGCCTGCCTGGGCTATGGCCACGATGAAGCACAGGTCGAAGAAGAGTTCCAGTGAGGAGACGCCGCGGTGGGTCTCGTCGCGGCCTCGCGCCGTGAGCCTGCGCAGTGGTCTGTGGTGTACGGGCGCCGCGGGGCACACCGGCGGCGGAGCCGGGCTGCTCGTCATCTGGTGAGCCAAGCTCCGAAATGCCGCTGCAGTCGGGGATTGATCTGCCAGACCATCGCTGCTGCTGCCGCCGGGACGAGTACAGCGAGTCGCACCGGCAGGTACAGATGCTCCAGAACAGGGTTCGTGGCCAGGCCGAGCAGGACGATGGTGGGGTAGATACCGCACACGGTGAGGAGCCACAGCTTCCAACGCCGGACGGCGGCCGGAACGGTGGGGCCGAGCCGAGGTTCGGCGTTCGCGGACACGTTCCGGCTCTGCTCCCGGAGCGTATGCCGGATGTCTGTCACTGTCGGTGGGCTTGGCAGTCCAGGATCGCCGGCACCGTAGGCGTGGGGAACAGTTCTCTCGTTCATGGACCACTCCAAATCGAAGTGCTGCGTATCGTTTTGATTCCATCGGTTCCTGCGCGACCGAGGCGATGTTGGCGCTGCGTGATGGGCTGCCCGCGCGCAACAGCGGCAGCAGTTGCCGGGTGAGCAGCACAGGGCCCAGATGGTTCACCGCAAGCCGCTGCTGGTGCCGTGCCGCCGCTTCGGCCGCGCGTCGCTGGGTCTTGGCCGGAGCGGACAGGTCGGCGATGTGTTGCTCGGCCCCGAAACGCTTCGCGATCAGCGCCACTCGCTGCGGGTTACGACCGTGCAGAAGCAACTGGTGCCCGGCTTGTGCGAGTTCCTCGGCCAGAGCGAGACCAAGACCGTTCGTCGCTCCGGTGATCAGAATCGACGGCATGGTGCGGCCTTCTTGTGTGGGGGCCCGGGCCCGGCGCCCGGGCGGGCGCCGGGCGGGTCATGATCTGATCAGTGAGCGGACTGGGTGTGGTCCTGCTCCACGTACACCTTGAGGGCCTGGAACTCCTCGATTGCGCGCGGGCCGCACAGGTAGCCGTAACCGCTGCCCTTGACGCCGCCCTCCTCGAAGTCCTCGCTGATGGCTCCCCAGGTGTTGATCCATACCGTGCCGGTGCGGATGCGCCGGGCGACCCGGCGGGCCTTCATCGAGTCCGAGCTGAACACCGAGGCGGCCAGACCGTAGATGGTGGCGTTCGCCTTGGTCACGGCGTCGTCCTCGTCGTCGAAGATCTCGAACGTCTGGACCGGACCGAAGACTTCTTCCTGCACGATTCGGACATCGGTGCGGTCCACCTCGATCAGGCTCGGCCGGTAGAACGCGCCGGCGGCCAGCGGGCCGTCGGTGACCACACCGCCGCGCAGCAGTACCGTGCCGTACGAGGTGGCTTCCTCGACGATCGCGTCCACCCGCTGGGCGGACGCCCGGTCGATCACCGGGCCGAGCTGGGCCTTCTCGTCGTCGCCCGACCCGAGCCGCACCTGCGCGAGCGCGGCGGTGAGCCGAGTGCGCACCTGGTCGGCGATGTCCCGGTGAACCAGTACACGGGAGCCGGTGCAGCAGAACTGCCCGTTCATCAGCACCAGCGACTGCACCACGGTCGGGATCACCATGTCCAGATCGGCGTCGGGAAAAATCACCATCGGCGCCTTACCGCCCAGTTCCAGACCGAGCCGCTTGAGCGTGGTGGAGGCCGCGGCCGCGATACGGCGCCCGACCGGCGTACTGCCGGTGTAGTTGATCACGTCAACCTTGTCCGAGGAGACCAGGAACGGGGCCCCGGTGTTGCCGGACTCGGTGAACACGCTGACCACACCCGCCGGGATCTCCGGGACCGAGGCCAGGACCTGCGCGAAAAGCTCATTGGTCAGCGCCGTCTGAGCCGGAAGCTTGACCACGACGGTGCAGCCGGCGGCCAGCGCCGGTCCCAGTGCCCGCACGGTCAGCATGACGGGAGAGTTCCAGGGAGAGATGATCCCGGCGACACCGAGCGGCTCGGGCACCGAGTGGGTGTACTGGCCGGGTGCCGTCTCGGCGGCGCGCCCGGCGGTCTGGGTGCGCACAGAGGCCGCCGCGTAGCGCAGCCACCCGACTGCACCGCTGACCTCCCACGTGGTCTCACCCAGCAGCTTGCCGTTCTCCCGGGACAACATGGCCGCGACCTCGGGTACCCGGGCCTCGAGGGCGTCGGCCAGCCGGCTGAGTGCGGTCGCCCGGAGTGAGGGGGTGCGCGCCCATTCGGTGGTCTCGAACGCGGCGGCGGCTGCGTCCACGGCGGCCGAGGCCTCTGCCTCGCCACCGTCGTAGAACGAGCCGACGACGGTGCCGTCGGCCGGGTTGATCGATTCCAGAACCGAGCCGGAGCCGGTCCACTGTCCGTTGATCCAGTGCTGCGCGATGGTGTCCATGGTCCGCTCCTCGTGGTCTCGCCGCCCGGGTACCGGGCGGTTTCGATGTCTCCACGAGAATGGCTCGGCGGCCGTGCCGACAGCCTCCGTCAGCTGACTGACATCCGGCCGACGGCTCGCTTACGTCAGTACCGGGGCAGTGCTGAGACCCGACCGGTAGCTCTCACAGCCGGGTGGCCGGAGGCTCGGGAGGCAGCGCCTCCAGTGCGTCGCGGAGCTCGGCCCGCGATGTGATTCCCAGCTTCGGGAACACATGGTAGAGATGCGACGACACGGTCCGCGGCGAAAGGAACAGATGCGACGCGATCTGCGGGTTCGACAGGCCCGTCGCCGCCAGCCTGGCGACCTCCAGCTCCTGCGGGGTGAGGGCCTCACCGGCCTTGTTCCGGCCGGTCCGCGTCAGGCCGGTGGCGCGGAGCTCCGCAGCGGCCCGGGCCTCCCACGAACGGGCCCCGAGTTCCTCGAAGCGGTCGCGGGCGGCGGCCAGCTGCACCCGGGCGTCACGGTTGCGTCCTTGCCGGCGAAGCGCTTCGCCGTACGCCAGGGTGAGTTGATCAGACGCGTACAAGTTGCTGCTGCTTGACGATCGGGAATGCTGGAACCTGCGCGCCTTCCCAGGCGGTCGGGGCAAGCATCCTTGAGTCTACGGGTGGCATCAGCGTGTCCGCTGCTCAGGCGAATGTTATGGATTTTCGGTGGATATCCGCGGCAAGGCCTGCTCGCTAGAGGTCCTCGACTCGCTGGCCTTCGCCGACGCCGGTGTTGGTGACGCCGGGAACAGCCGAGCGTTCGGAGGTGAGCACGATCGTGTTGCGCTTGGTCACGAACTCGGCAGGGATGTCGTTGTCGGACACGATCAGCTGGATCCGGTCCTTGCCGATCGCTTTACGCGGGGAGTCGATGATGAGCAGGTTCGGCAGCAGGACATCGGGATGATCGAGCGCGGTAGTGAGCAGGGTCAGGTGGTAGGCGATGTTGAGCGCGGTGCTGGCGCCGCCTCCGCTGGCTCGGAGGTTTTCGAACGTGGGGTCTCCCACCAGCGGCAGGAAGGTGTCCGGGTCAATGCGTGCGGTGCCGTCGGTGGGGACGCCGATCCGGTTGACCTCGTCAGTGAACGCCGCGCTGCTGTCGCCGAGCTGGGCGCCGCGCTCGCAGGGCCTTCTCCCGTTCGGTGATGTCGATTCTGAGCTGCCGGTCCGTCTTACGGTGCGCGACAGCCTCGGCGCGGACCTGATCGAGCCGCCGCCACATCTGCTGATGCCGGCCGGTTTCGTCGATGCTGTGGCGCAGGGCTTCCGCCTGCCGGCTCAGCTGAGCGACCGCCTCCATCCGCGGGGAGGTCGTGCCGGCGGTCGCCTGGTCGTACTCGCCCAAGAGGGTGTCGAGGCGCAGGTCCGCGTGGCGGGCCGTCAGCCGGCCCTGTTCGAGTGCGGTGACATCGGCGTCAAGCAGTGCTTCGGTTTCGGTGACCTGCGCCCGTATCCGGTCGGCCTCCTCCTCGGAGGCGTGGACGTCTTCGACGTCGACGCGAGCGAGCGGCTGGCAGCACGGGCGGCAGTCCGTCGCGGCCACCTCGCGGCCGTCGAGGTCTTGCGTGCAGCGCGGGCAGGTGGCGAACCCGAAGGGCGCGAGCAGCCCGATCGCGGTACTGCGCCGTTCGGCTTTGGCCAGGTCGAGACGTAGCTGGGCGAGAGCGGCCTCGCGGCCGCGAACGGTCACCGTGAGCAGGTCGGCTTCCTCATGCCGCTGCTTCGACGCGGTCAGACCCCCAACAGCTCAGCGCGGCGCTCTTGCTCGGCGCTGGTCAGCGCGGCGACTTCGTCGCGGGTCGCTCGTAGCTCGTCTTCTGCCGCGGCGAGTTGCCGCACCAGCTCCATGCGGCGGGCCCGCAGCTCGTCGACGCCGGCGATGCCGGCCTCGCGGATGAACCGGTCGATCGCGGCGGCGTCCTCGTCCAATTGCTTGGCGCTGTCACGGGCGATCCCTCGTCGGCGTGAGTTCCGCCCGGCGCAGTTCAGCATGCAGCAGCGCTTGGAACTGGATGCCGTAGTGGCCGCTGGCGTCGACCAGCTGGGCGCGGATCCGGCGGACGATGTCGAGGACCTCCGTCTCCAGCCGGAACTGCGTCTCGATGTCTTCCGGGAACCCGGTCCTGGCCTGCGGCCAGATGTGCAGCCACAGGTCTCGCAGGCCGCAACCGCCACTCAACTCACTCCTGAAACAGGCCCTAGCACCGGCCGCGGGGCCGCACGCCTCCACGGCCGGCACCGCCGTGGTGATGATCTCTCCCGCCCGCCCCTCGGGCGGGAGCTCCCGCTCAGGGGCGGGCCGGAGCCGGGCGGCGGGCGCGCAGCACCGCCTTGACCAGTTCCCCGGCCCACAGGATCACCGAGCCGACGGCCGCGCAGAGCAGCCACTGCCCGGCGGTGAGGTCGGTGGTGTCGAAGGGGCCGTGCAGGGCGTTCATCTCGACGACGAGCAGCAGCAGGACGACCACGACGCCGGTCGCGACGAAGGCCGACGGGTTCTCGAAGGTCTCGCGGCTGAAGACGGACCGGGTGTCGTGCCGGACGTTCAGCAGGTTGAACGCCTGGAAGAACACGAAGGTGACGAAGGCCATCGTGCCCGCCGTACTGGTCTGGCCCAGACCGGGCGCGGGGCCGGGGGCCAGGGCGAGGACGGTGAGCGTGCCCGCCGCCATCACGGAGCTGGCCAGCAGGATCCGCACGAGGCGCTCGGTGGTGAGGATCCGCTCCTTCGGCCGGCGGGGCGGCCGGCTCATCGCGTCGTGGCTGACCGGGTCGACGCCCAGCGACATCGCCGGGGGGCCGTCCATGACCAGGTTCACGAAGAGGATCTGCAGCGCGGTGAACGGCGCGCCGCCGGCGGTCCCGGTCACCGACGCGACCAGGAACGTCAGCACGAAGCCCAGCGCGGTCGAGACCTGGAAGCGGGTGAACTTCACGATGTTGTCGTAGACGCCGCGGCCCTCGCGGACGGCTCCGACGACCGTCGCGAAGTTGTCGTCGGTCAGGACCATCGTCGCGGCCTCCTTGGCCACCTCCGTCCCGGTGATCCCCATCGCGACGCCGATGTCGGCCTTGCGCAGGGCCGGGGCGTCGTTGACCCCGTCGCCGGTCATCGCGACCACGTCCCCGCGGCCCTGCAGGGCACGGACGATCCGGATCTTGTGTGCGGGGGAGACCCGCGCGATGACGCCGACCTCGTCCAGGCGGCGGGCCAGCTCGGCGTCGTCGTCGATCCGGTCGAGCTCGGCGCCGGTGACGGCGCCGCCGGGGATGCCCAGCTCACCGGCGATGGCACCGGCCGTCACCGCGTGGTCCCCGGTGATCATCCGGACCCGGACGCCCGCGTCGTGGCACTCCGCGATGGCCCGCCGGGCCTCCGGGCGCGGCGGGTCGACGATGCCGACCAGGGCGTACAGCGTGATCCGGTCGAGCAGCCGCTTCGGGTCGTCGCCGGGGTCGAACCCCTCGGCGGGGAAGTCCTCCCCGCCCACGGCCATGACCCGCATGCCCTGCCCGGCCAGCTCGGCGTTGGCCCGCTCGTACCGCTCCCGGGCCGCCGCGTCGAACACCGCGGTCCCGCCGATCCCGCCGGCGCCGTCCTCGCCCAGGTGGTGGGAGGCCCGTGCCGACAGGACGTCCGGGGCGCCCTTGACGAAGCAGCGGACGATCTCGCGGCCCTCCTCGTCGGTCCAGCGGTGGAAGGTCGCCATGAACTTGTAGTCGGAGTCGAACGGGATCTCCAGCAGCCGGGGGCGCTCCTCGCGCAGGGCCGCGACGTCGATGCCGCCCTTCTCCACGAGGACCACCAGGGCCCCCTCGGTGGGGTCGCCGACCACCTCGCCGTCGCGCAGCACGGCGTCCGTGCACAGGGCCATGGCGAGCAGCGCCTCGTCCAGGGTGGACGGGGGCGGCGTGCCGTCGGTGGTCCGGATCCGCCCGTCCGTCGAGTAGCCCCGGCCGGAGACGGTGAACCGCCGGTCGGCCACGATCAGCTCCCGCGCCGTCATCTCGTTCAGCGTCAGGGTGCCGGTCTTGTCGGTGCAGATCTGCGAGGTGCTGCCGAGGGTCTCCACCGAGGCCAGCTTCTTGACGATGGCGCCGCGCCTGGCCAGCCTGCCGGTGCCCATCGCCAGGGTGAACGCGACCACCGCCGGCAGCCCCTCGGGGATGGCCGCGACGGCCAGGGAGACGGCGGTGACGAACAGCTCCCCGAACTCCTGCCCGCGCAGCAGGCCCAGCACGGCCACGACGAGGACGACGCCGCCCGCGATGAGCGCCAGGGTCCGGCTGAGGGCGTTGATCCGGCGCTGCAGCGGCGTCGGAGCCGGCTTCGCCGAGGTGAGCATGCCGGCGATGTGGCCGGTCTCGGTCGCCATGCCGGTGGCGGTGACCACCATCTCCCCCCGGCCGCGGGTGACCGAGGTGTTCATGAAGACCGAGGCCGCCCGGTCGGCCGGCGGGGCGTCCGCGCCGACCTGCGCGCCCGCGGACTTGTGGGCGGCCAGCGCCTCGCCGGTGAGGGCGGACTCCTGCACCTCCAGGGAGGCCGAGGAGATCAGCCGCCCGTCGGCGGGGACCCGGTCACCGGCCTCCACCGCGACCACGTCGCCGGGGACGAGGCCGTGGGCGTCCAGGCGCATGGTCCGGCCGTCCCGCCGTACGGTGGCCGTGGTGGTGCTCATCTTCCGCAGGGCCTCCAGCGAGGCCTCGGCGCGGGACTCCTGGACGAAGCCGATGGCCGCGTTGAGCAGCACCACCAGGACGATCGCGGCGGGGGTCTCCCACTCGCGCACCACCACGACGCCGACCACGGCGGCGATCAGCAGGATGATGATCATCAGGTCCTGGAACTGCCGCAGGAAGGCGTGCCAGCGCGGTTCCCTGGGCGTCTCGGCGAGCTGGTTGGGGCCGTGCTCGGCCAGCCTCCGGGCGGCCTCCTGGGAGGAGAGGCCGGCGCGCGGGTCCACGCCGAGCCCGGCGGCGACGTCGGAGGCGGGGAGCGCGTGCCAGGGCGCAGGGGCGGAGCCGGCCGGTTCGGTCATGGTCGTCCTCATCTCCGGTGCGGGATGCGGCCTCCAGACCGGGCACCTCCCGTCCGCGGGCTAGTCGTCCCGGTCCCGGCGGGTGGGCGTGCGCCGGTCGGCCTCGTCCGCGAGCTGGCTCTCCACCAGGGCGCACCAGCGGTGCCACTCCTCCAGTTGCAGGTGCTCCTCGACGTCCCCCGCCCGGGCGTCGGCCAGCATGCGGTGGGAGTCGGCGGCGGACCTGTGCGCGTTGGCCAGGGCATGATGGCCGTGGTTGGCCAGCGCCTCCGAGATCGCCAGACCGACGGCCAGTTTGTTCAGGTCCCCGCGCCGGTTCCCGTGGCCGTCCCCGAAGTCGTCCGCGCTGACGTCGAAGTCCTCTGAACGCTCACCCATGCATGGCCGCATGCCCGCTATGTGCTAGATCTATCTCGCGAATTCGCAGGAGAACGCTCCGCACCCGGTCCCGCCGGGTCCGGGAACCCTCCCGGTTCGGTCACGGCGGGCGTCGCGGCGCCGCTTCCCGGGCACCCTGACGTGCGGGGGCAACCGGGGGGTGGCGTGGACGTTCCCGTGGTCTCGGTGGTCATCGCCGTCCACGACGTCGAGGCGTACGTGGGGGAGTGCCTCGACTCGGTGGTCGGGCAGAGCATCGGGCTGAGGAACCTGCAGGTCGTCGCGGTCGACGACGGCTCGACCGACGGCAGCGGCGCCGTGCTCGAGCGGTACGCGGACAAGTACCCGGAGATCACGGCGGTGCGCAGGCCGCACTCCGGCGGGCCCGGAGGGCCCCGCAACACCGGGCTCGGCCTGGCCAGGGGGCGCTACGTCTTCTTCCTCGACGCCGACGACTACCTGGGCCCGCAGGCGCTGGAGCGCATGGTGGCCGTGGCCGAGCGGAACGGCTCCGACGTGGTGCTCGGCCGGATGGCGGGGGTGGGCGGGCGGCGGGTGCCGAAGGTGCCCTTCACCCGGAACCGGGACCGGGCCGACCTGTTCAGGGACGGCGTCTACTACACGCTCTCGGCGCAGAAGCTGTTCCGGCGGGGCCTGATCGAGCGCCTCGGCCTGCGCTTCCCCGAGCACCTGCGCACGGGCGAGGACCAGCCCTTCACCGCGCTCGCCTACTTCAACGCCCGGGTGATCTCCGTGGTGGCCGACTACGACTGCTACTACCTGACCTACCGCGAGGGCGTGCGCAACGTGACCCGGTCCGCGCCGCACCCGCTGGAGCGGCTCGCGCAGGCCGCGCGGATGATGGAGCTGGTCGAGCGGCACACCGCGCCGGGCGCCGACCGGGACCGGCTGATGCGCAGGCACTTCCGGTGCGAGGTGTTCGGCACCTTCGGGCCGGGGTGGCGGAGCCTCGACCGCCGGACGCGGCGGCGGGCGGCCGAGGCGGCCCGGCCGATCGTCGAGCGCTGGCTGACCGATCGGATCGCCGGCCGCCTGCCGCCGCGGGAGAGGCTGCTCGCCCACTGCGTCCGCCGCGGTCTCCACCGCGAACTGGACGCCGTCACCGGAGCAAGCCGTACGAACCGGTTCTTTCTCACCTGGCGCGGCGGTCGCGGCGTCCGGGAGAGCCGGGCAACCGGGTGGATCGCCCGCGCACGATCCGCTCTTCGCCACATACTGAATCGCCGGGTAAGCGGAATGTGACCGACGAGGAGCACGGCGGTGACGCGAACGATCCTCCAGCGAGTCCGTACGGGGCGCGACGGCGAGGCGGCGGAGCCGGCGGGGGTGCGCGCCGTACGGCCCGCCGTCGACGTGAGCGTGATCGTCCCCCTCCACGACTGCCGGCCCTACCTCGACCGCTGCCTGACCTCGATCCTGGTCCAGCGGGTCGCCAAGGAGATCATCGTCGTGGACGACGGCTCCACCGACGGCGGCGGCGAGCTGGCCGACCTGTACGCCGCCTGCCATCCGGGGGTCGTCCGGGTCGTGCACCAGGCGGCCTCGGGCGGCGCCGGCCGCCCGCGCAACACGGGCCTGTCCCTGGCCCGCGGGCGGTACGTCTTCTTCTGCGACGCCGACGACCACCTCGGCGAGGAGGCGCTGGAGCGCATGCTCGCGATGGCCGAGCGCAACGGCTCCGACATCGTCCTGGGGAAGATCGTCGGCCACGGCCGCCGGGCGCCGGTCTCGATGTTCGGGGAGAACGCCGAGCGGGTGCCGCTGGAGGGCAGCGCCGTCTACAACAGCCTGACCTGCTTCAAGCTGTTCCGCCGCCGGATGCTGGAGCGGCACCGCATCCGCTTCGACGAGACGCTCCTGGTCGGCGAGGACATCGTGTTCACCGCGCACGCCTACTGCCACGCCGAGGTGATCTCCGTGGTGGCCGACTACGACTGCTACCACCTGATGGACCGGCCGGACGGGACCAGCATCATGCAGCGGGAGGGCAGCCGCGACCCGATCTCCTGGATGCGGATGATCCGGCGCCCGATCGAGCTGGTCGCCGCGCACGTGCGGCCGGGCCCGCTCCGCGACCACCTGCTCCGGCGCCACCTCCGGCTGGACGCCCTGGCCCACCTCGGCAGGCCGTTCCTGGAGGCCGGCGAAGTCGAGCGCAAGGAGATCGCGGCGGAGGTGGCCGACCTGTGCGAGCGCTGGCTGACCGACGGGGTGCGCGAGCGGCTCGGCTCCGTCGACCGGGGCAGGCTCGCCGCGCTGGAGGACATCGACCGCCTCGTACGGCTGGCGCACATCGAGTCGGCCGCGGTCCGCCGGGAGCTGCTGGAGCTGCGCTGGGACGCGGGCGCGGGGCTGGTCGTCGCCGGCCGGGTGGCGCTGGAGGCCGCGGACGCGGCGGTGCGCCCCGGGCTCGCGGTGGACGGCGTCTCGCTGGTGCTGCGGTCCCGCCCGCCGCAGAACCCGCCGCAGGACCCGCCGCAGAACCCGCCGCAGGGTCCGCCGCAGGAGGAGATCACCGTGCCGGCGGCCTGGGACGGGACGAGGTTCGCCGCCGTGATCGACGTCGCCGCCCTGCCGTCCGGCGTCTGGGACGTCCACGTGGCCGTCGGGTGCGAGGGGGTGGTCCGCACGGCGCGGCTGGGCGCGGAGCGGGACCGGCGGATCGTCCGGCCGGCGCCCCGGCTGGCCGGCGGAACGGTCGTCCTGCCCTACTTCACCCGGCTTTACGACAACCTCAGCATCGACGTGGGCGGGCACGTGGCCGCCGTGCCGGGCCTGGTCCGGCTGACCGGGACGCGCTGGGCGGCCGGGCACCGGCTGGTGCTCACCGGCGAGGCGGCGGTCGGCCCGATGCGCGCCCCGGCGCGGGCCGTACGGCGGCTGGTGTGGCGGGAGCGGCGGTCCGGGGACGAGCGGTGCGCCCGGGTGACGGCGCGGACGGACGGCGCCTTCACGGTCCGGCAGGCGCTCGGCCGGCTGGGTCCGGGCACCTGGGACGCCTACCTGGAGCTGGAGCTGGGCGGCCCGCCGGCGCGGTTCCGGATCGAGGCGGCGACGGAGCTGGTCGCGTCGGCGCGCACCTGGTGGCGCGGGACCGAGCGGTGGACCGCCAAGCCCTACGCCACCGCGGGCAAGGGGCGGCTCAGCGCGGTGGTCAGGACCGTCCCGCTGCGGGTCCTCGTCCAGCGGACGCTTCGCTGATGCCCATTCGTTGCAATAACAAGGCCGTGGCCTAAAGTGGGAGCACATCCGCCCACCGGAGGCCCGCCGTGCACGTTCCTGACGGTTTCTTCAACGCTGCCGTGTCCGTCTCGGCCGCGGCGGTGGCCGCCGCCGGGGTCGCGGTCTGCCTGCGCGGCGCCCGCCGCGAGCTCGACGACCGCACCGCCCCCATGGTCGGCCTGGTCGCGGCCTTCGTCTTCGCCGTCCAGATGCTCAACTTCCCGGTCGCCGCGGGCACCAGCGGCCATCTCCTCGGCGGGGCGCTGGCCGCGATACTCGTCGGACCGTACGCGGCGGTGCTGTGCATGGCGGTGGTCCTGCTCGTGCAGGGCTTCTTCTTCGCCGACGGCGGGCTGACCGCGCTCGGCGTCAACATCACGCTCATGGGCCTGGTCACCGTCGTGACCGGCTGGGGCGTCTTCCGCCTGGTCACCCGGGTCGCGCGGGGCCGTGCCGCGCTCACCGCCGCCTCGTTCGCCGCCGCTCTGGTCTCCGTGCCCGCTTCGGCGCTGACGTTCACGCTGCTGTTCTGGATCGGCGGCACCGCGCCCGTCGAGATCGGCACCGTCGCCGCCGCGATGGGCGGCGTGCACGTGCTCATCGGCATCGGTGAGGGCCTGATCACCGCCGTCACCGTCGGCACCGTCCTCGCCGCCCGGCCCGACCTGGTGTACGGCGCGCGCGGCCTGGCCGCCCCGCTGGTGCTGCGCGGCGCCGACGGCGAGCGCACGGTGGTCCCCGCCGCGCCCGCGCGGGACGCCTCCCCGCGCCCGGCGCGGCCGTTCCTGCTGGCCGGGACCGCCCTGACGCTGGTGCTGGCCGGGGCGGTCTCGTTCTTCGCCTCCGGCAACCCCGACGGGCTGGAGCGGGTCGCCGAGGACGAGGGCTTCATCGGCCAGGCAGGCGACCACGCGCTCGGCTCCTGGTCGCTGGCCGACTACGGCGAGGTGGGCGGCGTCCCGGTCGGGGTCGCCGGGGTCATCGGCGTCGTGATCACGCTGGCCGTCTCCGGGGCCGTCGCGTACGCCGCGCGCCGCCGCAGGGCCGCCGCGCCCGGCGGGGCCCGCGGGACCGGCGAGGCGGGCGGGGCCGCCGACGGGGTCACCGATGGGGCCGCTGACGGGATCACGGCCTGATGCCCGCCCCGCGGCCGGCGGCCCCCGCGGGCCGCTCCCGATGAGCGCGGGTCACCGGCACCGCGTCCACCGGCCGGGTGACACGCCCGTGCACCGGCTCCCGCCGCAGTGCAAGCTCGCCGCGGTGGCCGCGTTCGCCCTGACGGTGGTGGCCACGCCGCGCGAGTGGTTCGCCGCGTTCGCGGCGTACGCGCTGCTGCTGGCCGGAGTGGCGCTCGCCGCGCGGGTCCCGCCCGGCTTCGTGCTGCGCCGGATGGCGGTCGAGGTGCCGTTCGTGGTGTTCGCGCTGGCGGTCCCGTTCATCGGCACCGGCGAGCGGGTGGCGGTCGCCGGGCTCTCGCTCAGCCTGCCGGGCCTGTGGGCCGCGTGGAACATCCTGGCCAAGGCGACGCTGGGCGTGGCCGCGAGCGTCCTGCTGGCGGCCACCACCGAGCCCCGGATGCTGCTGCTGGGCGCGCAGCGGCTGCGGCTGCCGCCGCTGCTGGTGCAGATCGCCATGTTCATGGCCCGCTACCTCGACGTGATCGCCGGGGAGATGCGCCGGATGCGGGTGGCCAGGGAGGCCCGGGGCTTCGCCGCCCGCGACGTCCGGCACGTCCCGGTCGTCGCCCGGTCGGCGGGGGCGCTGTTCATCCGCTCCTACGAGCGGGGCGAGCGGGTCCACCTGGCGATGCTGAGCCGCGGCTACAACGGCTCCATGCCGGTGCTGTCCGACCTGACCGCCTCGGCCCGGCAGTGGCTGCTGGCCGGTACGCTGCCGGGAGCGGCGCTGGCGGCGCTGCTCGGCGCGTGGGCGCTGGCATGACGGAGCGCGGCGCGGCGCCGCGGGGCGCCGCGGGACGCGGCAGGGCACGGCGGGGCGTCAGGAGGACGGCATGACGGCGTCGCTGGAGGTGAGCCGGCTGGCCTACGCGTACCCCGACGGGACGCAGGCCCTGTTCGGCGTGGACTTCCGGATCGAGCGAGGGGAGCGGGTCGCGCTGCTCGGGCCGAACGGCGCCGGCAAGACCACCCTGGTGCTGCACCTCAACGGCATCCTGACCGCCGGGCACGGCACGGTGACCGTGGCGGGCCTGAGGGTCGGCGAGGACTCCGTGCTGGAGATCCGGCGCAGGGTCGGCCTCGTCTTCCAGGACCCCGACGACCAGCTGTTCATGCCCACCGTCCGGGAGGACGTCGCCTTCGGTCCCGCCAACCTCGGCGTCCGCGGCGAGGAGCTGGAGCAGCGGGTCAAGGACGCGCTGGAGAAGGTCGGCATGCGCGAGGCGATCGACCGGCCCCCGCACCACCTGTCGTTCGGCCAGCGCCGCCGGGTGGCGGTGGCCACCGTCCTGGCGATGGAGCCGGAGATCCTCGTGCTGGACGAGCCGTCGTCCAACCTCGACCCGGCCTCGCGCCGCGAGCTCGCCGAGATCCTGCGGAGCCTCGACGTGACGGTGCTGATGGTCACCCACGACCTGCCGTACGCCCTGGAGCTGTGCGAGCGCTCGCTCATCCTGTCCGGCGGCGTGATCGCCGCCGACGGGCCGACGCGGGAGATCCTGGCCGACGCCGAGCTGCTGGCCGCGCACCGGCTGGAGCTGCCGTACGGTTTCACCGTCGCCTGAGAGCGCCGCCGAGGGGGCCCGCGGGGGGCGCGGGGGCCGGTTGCCCGCGAGGGGCCGCGCACGCGGGCCCGGGGGCCGTACGGGCACGCGTGGGGCGCAGGCGAAGTAAAGTAGGGCTGCCTCTCATGGCCACGAGGAGGATCGATGAAACTACGGCTGGCTCGCCGGACGGTCGGCGACGCCGTGGTGGTGGCGGTCGAGGGGGAGCTCGACCTGTTCACCGCGCCCTTCCTGCGTGACGAGGTCCGCGAGGCGATCAAGATCGACGGGTCCCGGCTGGTGCTCGACCTGGCCGCGCTGTCGTTCATGGACTCCAGCGGGCTGTCGGTGCTGATCGAGGCGTGGCGGCTGGCGACCGGTCAGGGGGGCGGGGTCGCCCTCGCCGCGCCGCAGCCGCCGGTGGCGCGGATCCTGCGCACGACCGGTCTCGACCGGCGCATCAAGGTCTATCCCGACGTCGGCACCGCCGTGGGAGAGCTCTGACCCCGCAGGTCCCGGTCCCGGGGAGGCCCCGGCGGGTCCGGCCCCCGGCGGCCCCGTGCGGGCCCGGTGGTGAGGGTCCGTCCCCGGCGGCCCGGTCCGGGGAGGAGCCCGGCGCGCGCATTCCGCAGGCGAGATTTACCCACCCCGAGTAGAACTTCATTCGGTCTCCGCGTTAAAGTCCGCTCATGGACCTGAACGGAGCAGCAGCAATCATCTCGGGCGGTGCCAGCGGTCTCGGCGAGGCCACGGCCCGCGATCTGGCCGCGCACGGCATGACCGTCGTCATCGCCGACCTGAACGAGGAGCGCGGCAAGGCCCTCGCCGACGAGCTGGGCGGCGTGTTCGTCAAGACCGACGTCTCCGACGAGGAGCAGGTGCAGGCCGCGGTGGACGCCGCGGTGGCCACCGGCAAGCCGCTGCGCGTCGTGGTGAACAGCGCCGGCATCGGCTGGGCCACCCGCACGGTGAACCGCGACGGCTCGCCGCACGACCTGGCGTCCTACCGCAAGGTGATCGACGTCAACCTGATCGGCACCTTCAACCTCATGCGCATCGGCGCCGCGGCCATCGCCAAGACCGAGCCGGTCGATGAGGACGGCCTGCGCGGCGTGGTCATCAACACCGCCTCCGTGGCGGCGCTGGAGGGCCAGACCGGCCAGGTGGCGTACTCCGCCTCCAAGGGCGGCATCGTCGGCATGACCGTCCCGGCCGCCCGTGACCTGAGCGCCGTCGGCGTCCGGGTCAACACGATCTGCCCCGGCATCATCGACACCCCGATCTACGGCTTCTCGGCCAACGCCGACGAGTTCAAGGCGAAGCTGGTCGCCCCGGTGGTCTTCCCCAAGCGCATGGGCCGGCCCGCCGAGTTCGCCCACCTGGTGCGCGCGCTGATCGAGAACGACTACATGAACGCCGAGGTCATCCGCTTCGACGGCGGTATCCGCTTCCAGCCCAAGTAGGAGTCCCACGGTGTCCGACACCTCTCCGGCAGCGGCCTCCGACGAGGTCCTCGTCGAGGTCGACGGCGGCGTCGCCGTCATCACGATCAACCGTCCCCGGGCCAAGAACGCCGTCAACGGCGCCGTGGCCCGGGCCATCGCCGCGGCGGTGGACGAGATGGAGGAGCGCAAGGACGTCTCCGCCTACGTCCTGACCGGCGCGGGCGGCACGTTCTGCGCCGGCATGGACCTCAAGGGCTTCCTGACCGGCGACTTCCCGGTCGTCGAGGGCCGCGGGTTCGGCGGCATCGCCGAGGCCCCGCCGAGCAAGCCCATCATCGCGGCGATCGAGGGGTACGCCCTGGCCGGCGGCTTCGAGCTGGCGCTGGCCTGCGACGTCATCGTCGCCTCGGAGGAGGCCAGGTTCGGGCTGCCCGAGCCCAAGCGCGGCCTGGTGGCCGGGGCGGGCGGCGTGATGCGGCTGCCGCGGCGCATCCCGTACCACGTCGCGATGGAGATCGCCCTGACCGGTGACCACTTCCCGGCCTCGCGGCTGTACGAGGTCGGCCTGGTCAACCACCTCACCCCGGCCGGCGAGGCGCTGCCCAGGGCGGTCGAGCTGGCCAGGCGGATCGCGGCGAACGCCCCCCTGGCGCTCGCGGCGACCAAGCGCGTCATCGTCGAGTCCGCCGACTGGAGCCTCGACGAGATGTTCGCCAGGCAGGGCGAGATCATCAACCCGGTGATGGGGTCGAAGGACGCGATGGAGGGCGCGGCGGCGTTCGCCGAGAAGCGCGCTCCGCAGTGGAGGGGCGAGTAACCCGTCCACCGGCCGCCCGCGCGGGGTCCCTCCGCCGGCCGCCCGCGCGGGGTCCCTCCGCCGGGCGCCCGCGCGGGTCCCGGGCCGCTGAGGCCCGCCGTACGGGCCGGGTGCGCATCCGCGGATGCCGCACCCGGCCCGTCCGCGTCCGGGGCGCGTGCGGCGCGCGCGGAGTGCGTACGGTGAAGGTGTGGGCGCGTGCGGCGTGGGCACGGGAGATGCCCACACCGGCGGCTTCACGAGGCCAGGAGAGCACGCATGTACGACCACCCGACGGGCGCGACCCCGCCCAGCCGATCCTCCGGTGAGCACCTGCGGCGCAGCCTGGGCAGCCTGGCGGCCGGGGCGATGGGCGCCGCGCTGCTGGCCATGCTGCTGGTGGCGGGCATGTGGGCGATCGAGATCGCCGACTATCTGCTCCCCGGCAGCTTCGACGTCCACGGCATCCGGGCCTGGGACGCCGAGGGGCTGACCGGCGTCTTCCTCGCCCCCTTCCTGCACGCGGACTTCGCCCACCTGATGGCCAACTCGCTGCCCCTGCTCGTGCTGGGCTTCCTGGCGGCCCTGCGCGGCGTGGGCCGCTTCCTGGCGGCCAGCCTGATCATCATCGTGGTGAGCGGCCTGGGCGTCTGGCTGACCACCGATCCCCGGTACATCACGGTCGGCGCGAGCGGCCTGGTCTTCGGCTACTTCGGGCTGGTGGTGGCCCGCGGCCTGTTCGACCGCCGCCTGCTCGACATCGTGATCGGCATCGGCGTGGCGGTGGCCTACTACTCGATCATCTGGGGCGTGCTGCCCACCCAGGCCGGCGTCTCCTGGCAGGGTCACCTGTTCGGCCTGGTCGGCGGCGTCCTGGCCGCCTGGGTCCTGCGCCGCCCCCCGGTTCCGCGCCACCGCCCGCCGTACTGACCGGATGCGGCGGCGGACGGGCCGGTGCGGCGGGCGCCGCACCGGCCCGGGAGCCGTGACCTCAGGCGGCTACAGGCGCTCGACGACGTGGTCGATGCAGTGGGTCAGCGCCTCGACGTCGGCCGGGTCGATGGCCGGGAACATCGCGATGCGCAGCTGGTTGCGGCCGAGCTTGCGGTAGGGCTCGGTGTCCACGATGCCGTTGGCGCGCAGCACCTTGGCGACCGCGGCGGCGTCCACGTCGTCGGAGAAGTCGATGGTGCCGACGACGCTGGAGCGGAACTCCGGCGCGGCGAACGGCGTGGTGTAGGACGTCTTCTCCGCCCACGTGTAGAGCCGGCTCGCCGAGTCGGCGCTGCGCGCGGTGGTCCAGGCCAGGCCGCCCTGGGCGTTCATCCACTCGATCTGCTCGGCGAGCAGGAACAGCGTGGCGACCGCCGGGGTGTTGTAGGTCTGGTCCTTGCGGGAGTTGTCGATCGCCACCGGCAGGCTGAAGAACTCGGGGATGTAGCGGTCACCGCCGGCGATCTCCTCGACCCGGGCCAGCGCGGCCGGGGACATCAGGGCGATCCACAGGCCGCCGTCGGAGGCGAAGCTCTTCTGCGGGGCGAAGTAGTAGACGTCGGTCTCGGAGACGTCGACGGGCAGGCCGCCGGCGCCGGAGGTGGCGTCCACGAGCACCAGCGAGCCGTCCTCGCCGACCCGCTTGATCGGCATGGCGACACCGGTGGAGGTCTCGTTGTGGGTGAGGGCGTAGACGTCCACGCCCGCCTCGGTGACCGCCTCGGGGTGGCTGCCCGGCTCGGACTTGATGACGCTCGGCTCGGCCAGCCACGGGGCCTTCGCCGTGACGGCGGCGAACTTGGAGGAGAACTCGCCGAAGTGCAGGTGCTGCGACTTCTCGCGGACCAGGCCGAAGGCGGCGATGTCCCAGAAGGCGGTGGTGCCGCCGTTGCCGAGGACGACCTCGTAGCCCTCGGGGAGGGAGAACAGCTCCGACAGCCCCGCGCGCACGCGCCCGACGAGCGACTTGACCGGCTTCTGGCGGTGGGAGGTGCCCAGCACGCCCGCACCGGAGGCGGCCAGAGCCGAGATCTGCTCGGGTCGCACCTTCGAGGGCCCGCAGCCGAAACGGCCGTCGGCGGGCTTGAGGTCAGAGGGAATCACGATGTCAGCCACCCGACCAGCGTACTGAAGCCCCGGATGGCGCCCGACCGGGGTCCGGTCTTTGAGACGGAAATTACTGAAACGCGAGACGGGCGGCGCGCGGGGACCCGCGCGGCGGCCGTACCGGCTCAGGGCGTCAGAACTTGCCGATGACCTCGGCGGCGCCGGGCACGTCGTCGATCGAGCGCTGCGCGGGGCCGACGTAGTTGGCGCTGGGGCGGACCAGCCTGCCCGTGCGCTTCTGCTCCAGGATGTGGGCGGCCCAGCCCGCGGTGCGGGCGCAGGTGAACATCGAGGTGAACATGTGCGGCGGCACCTGGGCGAAGTCCAGCACGACCGCGGCCCAGTACTCGACGTTGGTGGCGAGCACCCGGTCGGGCTTGCGGGCCTGCAGCTCCTCCAGGGCGGCCTTCTCCAGCGCGGCGGCGACCTCGTAGCGGGGCGCGTTCAGCTCCTTGGCGGTACGGCGCAGCACGCGGGCGCGCGGGTCCTCGGCGCGGTAGACGCGGTGGCCGAAGCCCATGAGGCGCTGCCCCTTGTCCAGCTCGCCCTGGACGTACTTCTTGGCGTCGCCGACCTGCTCGACGCCCTCGATCATGTGCAGCACGCGGGCCGGGGCGCCGCCGTGCAGCGGGCCCGACATGGCGCCGACGGCGCCGCTCAGCGCCGCGGAGACGTCGGCGCCGGTGGAGGCGATGACGCGGGCGGTGAAGGTGGAGGCGTTCATGCCGTGCTCGGCCGCGGAGACCCAGTAGGCGTCGATGGCCTTGACGTGGGCGGGGTCGGGCTCGCCCCGCCAGCGGACCATGAACCGCTCGACGATCGTCTGGGCCTCGTCGACGCGGGACTCCGGCACCACCGGCTGGCCCTGGCCGCGGGCGGACTGGGCGACGAAGCTGAGCGCGGTCACGCTCGCGCGCGCGAGGTTGTCGCGCGCCTCGTCCTCGTCGATGTCGAGCAGCGGCCGGAAGCCGTAGTGGGGGGCCAGCATGGCCAGGGCGCTCTGCACGTCGACGCGGATGTCACCGGAGTGGACAGGAATGGGGTACCGCTCGGCCGGGGGGAGGCCCGGCTGGAACTTGTTGTCGACGAGCAGGCCCCAGACGTTCCCGAAGGAGACGCGGCCGACCAGCTCTTCGATGTCGACGCCCCGGTAGCGGAGGGCGCCCCCTTCTTTGTCCGGTTCCGCGATCTCGGTCTCGAAAGCTACGACGCCTTCGAGCCCGGGTTTGAAGTCGGACATTCTCGGCCGCCTCCCTTTCTTGAAGTCAAAGCCTTGATGTCGAGATACCGGCGAGTCATATTCAACCCCCTGTGTTCAGGCGGCCTGCCGCCGGTCCCTCCGGAACGCGATAGCCCCAGGTGGGGGGCGGTGCGCGCGGGCTTCCGTCAAGCACGCGAGAATACCGTCCCGTGGACGCCACCTCGCACCCGCCGTCGCCGGCGGGGCTCCGACGCACCTACGAGGGCCAGCCGCTGCTGGAGGAGCACCTCGCCGCCGACCCCGTCTCCCAGTTCGCCGCCTGGTTCGGCGAGGCCGTGGACGCCGGGCTGCCCGAGCCGAACGCGATGATCGTCGCGACCGCCTCCGCGGGCGGGCGGCCGACGGCGCGCACCGTGCTGCTCAAGGGCTACGACGAGACCGGGTTCGTCTTCTACACCAACTACGAGTCGCGCAAGGGCCGGGACCTGGCCGAGAACCCCCGGGCCTGCCTGCTGTTCCCCTGGCACGCCATCCGCAGGCAGGTGCGGGTGGAGGGGCCGGTCGCCCGGCTGTCGCGCGAGGAGTCGGCCGCCTACTTCCGGTCGCGGCCGTACGGCTCGCGCGTCGGGGCCTGGGCGTCGCGCCAGTCGGCGGTGGTGTCCTCGCGCCGGGAGCTGGACGAGCGGTACGCGAAGCTGGCCGAGCGCTGGCCGGAGGACCCGCCGGTGCCGGACTTCTGGGGCGGCTTCCGGGTCGCGCCGGTGGAGGTGGAGTTCTGGCAGGGCCAGACCGACCGCATGCACGACCGCCTGCGCTACCGGCGCTCCGGTGACTCCTGGGTCGTGGAGCGCCTGGCTCCCTGACCACTGCACCCCCTTTTTCCTGATATATCCGGTTGGGCCGGAAGACGTGAAGAGGGGGACCCGTGGGGCTGCTGGACTTCGTGCGCAGGCACCTGGTGGACGTCCGCCCCCTGGCGACCCCCGCCTACCGGCGGCTCTGGTGGGGGCAGGGCGTCTCCTTCATGGGCTTCCAGCTCACCTCGGTGGCGGTCAGCGCCCAGATCTACGACATCACCGGCTCGTCCTTCTGGGTCGGCATGCTGGGCCCGGCCAACCTCGTCCCGTTGATCGTCTTCGGGCTCTGGGGCGGCGCGATCGCCGACGCGGTGGACCGGCGCAAACTGCTGATCGGCGGCGCGCTGGTCGCCTGGACGGGGACGCTGGCCCTGCTGGTGCAGGCATGGACGGGCACCGAGGAGGTCGGCCTCCTGCTGGCGGCCGTCGCCGTGCACGCCACCGGGTTCGCCGTCACCAGCCCCACCCGGGGGGCGATCATCCCCAGGCTGCTCCCCGTCGAGCAGGTGCCGGCGGCCAACACGCTCAACTTCCTCGTCTCCAGTCTGGGCGCGGTGATCGGACCGCTGATCGCCGGCGTGGTGCTGGCCCGGGGCGGGTTCGCCATCGCCTACCTCGCCGACGCGGTGCTGTTCGGCGCGAGCCTGTACGCGGCCCTCCGGCTGCCGCGGCTCGCGCCGACGGGCGAGGTGACCCGGCCCGGGCTGGGGTCCGTCGTGGACGGCCTGCGCTACATCGCCGGGCACCCCGTGGTGCTGATGTCGTTCGTCGTCGACATCATCGCGATGGCGTTCGCCCTGCCCAGGGCGCTGTTCCCGGAGGTCGTGGCCGAGCGGTTCGGCGGCTCGCCGGTCGCGTTCGGCTGGCTGACGGCCGCCATGGGCATCGGCTCGGTGATCGGCGGGCTGCTGTCGGGCTGGGTCGGCCGGGTGCGGCGCCAGGGGATGGCCCTCACCTTCACGATCGCCGTGTGGGGGATGAGCGTCGTCGCCGCCGGGCTGGCCGGCGAGCTGTGGGCGATGGTCGCGCTGCTCGCGGTCGGCGGCGGCGCTGACATGGTCGCCGGGGTGTGGCGGCAGACCATCCTGCAGACCCACGCGCCCGACGAGATGCGCGGCCGGATGCAGGGCGTCTTCACGGTCGTGGTGGCCGGCGGGCCCCGCCTGGGCGACCTGCGGGCCGGAGCGACCGCGACCTGGTTCGGCGCCACCGGGGCGTGGGTCGGCGGCGGACTGGCGTGCGCGGCCGCGGTGCTCGTCGTGGGGCTCGCCGTACCGGCGTTCCGGGACTACCGGGCGGCGGCGGTGGCGCGCGACGACGCGGCGCGGACATGACGGGCGGGGAAGGTTTCCGCGGCCTGCGGTGTTGGCGTGTGCCATCAGGGGTCACCGCGGACGTCTTTCCCCATAGGGTCGGAAGTCCCGATCCCGCTAGGGTCGGAAGTCCTGCAAACCTTTGTGAACCCGGCCATGCCCGGCGCGGGCTACGGGGATCCGCGCCGCGGACACGGCGATGACGCAAGACGGGAGGAGTCTTGACCGCACACGGCCTGATCGACACCACGGAGATGTACCTCCGTACGATCTTCGAACTGGAGGAGGAGGGGATCGTCCCGCTCCGCGCCCGCATCGCCGAGCGGCTCAAGCAGAGCGGGCCCACCGTGAGCCAGACGGTCGCCAGGATGGAACGGGACGGCCTGGTCCGCGTCGAGGGCGACCGGCACCTGACCATGACCGACCTCGGCCGCGCGCTCGCCACCCGCGTCATGCGCAAGCACCGCCTCGCCGAGTGCCTGCTGACCCAGGTGATCGGGCTGCCCTGGGAGGAGGTGCACAACGAGGCGTGCCGCTGGGAGCACGTGATGTCCGACTCCGTCGAGACGCGCCTGGTCACCCTGCTGAACAACCCCACCCGCGACCCGCACGGCAACCCCATCCCCGGTCTGGAGGAGCTCGGCGTCACGGTGCCCGCGGTCGAGCGCGAGTCGCTGCCGTCGATGGCGGAGGCGGCCGGGCCGAAGGATGTGTCCGTGGTCGTCCGCCGAATTAGCGAACAAGTGCAAAGCGATCCTGCTGTGATGCTTAAACTCAAGCAAGTTGGGATACAACCCGGACGCGAGGTGACGCTCGCGGCGAGCGACGACGGGGTGCGGGTGATCGGTGACGATGCGACGGGCAACTCTCTTGCGGACCTCCCGCGGGATGTCGCCTCTCACGTCTTCGTCTCCGTGCTCTGACCGGCGCGCATCCACTCGGTTGGATCCCACGGGGAAATCCCTCCACTCCCCGGCCGAGACTGCAGCAGGAGCAACCGTGGTTCGCTTTGCGCACGCCCGTCCCCGAAGGGTGGTCACTGTATGAAGCGGTGGGGGGATCTTCCGCAGGACGCCGCCGACCACCTGTCGGCCGGAGCCGTCCTCGACCAGGCCGAGATGGCGGTGGTGGTCACCGACCGCTTCAGCAACCTCCTCTACTGGAACCCGTTCGCCGAAAGACTCTTCGGGCACTCCGGCCCCCCGGGCTCCCGGGAGAGGCCGGCGCTCACCCTGGGGCTGCTGGACACCGACCACCCGCTCGCGGTCGAGGCCGCCAAGCAGGTGCTCAAGGGAGGTGTCTGGGAGGGCACCTTCGAGGTCAAGCGCGGCGACGGGACGATGATCTACGTCCGCGCGCAGGCCGTACCGCTGCGCCATCCCTCGGGCGCGGTGACGGGCATCGTCATCACCGCCCGCGAGGCCATGCGGAGCAACGAGCGGGAGAAGGACCGCTTCGGCCTGCTGGAGCGGATCGGGGAGCGGCTCGCCGGCTCCCTCTACGTCGAGGAGACGCTCAAGCGCGTCGCAGAGATGCTCGTCCCCCAGTTCGCCGACCACTGCTTCATCGAGCTGATGGAGGGCGACCGGCTGACCCGGAGGGTCTCCACGCACGTCCAGGGCTGGAGCCCGCCGCCGAACACCTGGGCCCCGCTCGGCGCCGAGATCCGCTACCCCGCGGGGCACTACGCCGACATCGCGCTGCGCCGTCAGGAGACGATCCTCGTCGAGGACTTCGCCAGGACCAACTACCCCAGCCCCAGCGAGGGCAGCACCCGCCTGGCCGCCGAGGTGGGCCTGACGTCGGCCATCGTCGCGCCGCTGTGCGTGCGCGGCGAGACCCTCGGCCTGATGTACCTCGGGCTGTCCAACCTGACCGACCGGCGCAGCCCGCACTACGACACCTTCGACCGCGACTTCGTCGGCGCCATCGCCACCCGGGTCGCGCTGGCCGTGGACAACGCGCTGCTGTTCGAGGAGGAGCGGCACACCGCGGAGTCGTTCCAGAAGCACCTGCTGCCCCGGGCGCTGCCCCAGCTCGACGGGCTGGAGATCGCGGTCCGCTACTTCCCCGCCGCGCCGCTCGCCTCGCACGGCCAGGGCATCCAGACCCAGGTCGGCGGCGACTGGTACGACGTGATCCCGCTCTCGGCGGGCCGGGTCGGCATCGTCATCGGCGACGTGGAGGGCCGCGGCGCCAAGGCCGCCGCCGTGATGGGGCAGCTGAGGGCGGCGCTGCGCGCCTTCGCCCAGGACGACAAGCCGCCCGCGGAGATCCTCGCCCGGCTCGACGAGTGGACGCGCATCATCGCCACCCCCGAGCAGGACGACAGCGGCGAGGACGTCAGCGTCCCGCCCATCGTCACCTGCCAGTACCTCGTCTACGACGCCTGGTCGCGCGAGCTGTCCTTCGCCAACGCCGGGCACGCCCCGCCGCTGCTGCTGGTCGACGGCACCTGCGTCGAGCTCGACATCAAGGAGGTCGGCCAGCCGCTCGGCGTCCGCGCCAAGGGCATGCACGCCGACCTGGTCTACAAGGAGGAGACGCGCACGCTCCCGCCGGGGGCCGCGCTGCTGCTCTACACCGACGGCCTGGTGGACCGCCGTCCGATCCGCGACTCCGGCCCGCCGCTCAGCGACGAGGAGACCCTCACGCTGCTCTGCGACCGGCTGGTCGAGACCGCGGGCGACTCGGTGGAGGAGATCGCCGACGCCGCCACCGCCGCGGTGCCCGGTGAGATCGACGACGACATGGCGATCCTGGTGGTCCGCTCCTCCGCCGCCGACCTCGACGTCGAGGAGCGCACCTTCCCCGCCCAGCCGATCATGGTCAGCGAGGCCCGCCGCATGGCGGCGGCGGCGTTCTCCGGGTGGAACGTCCCGGAGGAGCGGGCCGAGCTCGCCTGCCTGCTCGTCTCCGAGGTGGTCACCAACGTCGTGCTGCACGCCGCCGCCGCGGGCGTCCCGCGCCGCGACCTGATGATGGACGGCGGGCCGCTCGACTTCGACGAGTCCTGGGACCTGCCCGGCTTCGAGGACGAGGACGAGCCCGCCGGTGAGAAGGAGTTCACGCTCCGGCTCCGCCGCGGCCGGGAGTCCGTCTGGGTGGAGGTCTTCGACCAGGACCTGCGCCTGCCGCGCATCCGCAGCGCGGGAGAGAACGACGAGGGCGGCCGCGGGCTCTACCTCGTCGACCAGCTCGCCCGGCGCTGGGGCTCGCGCCCCACGCAGGAGGGCAAGGCCGTCTGGTTCGAGATCCCCACCAGGGCGCGTTAGCCGCGGGCGGCCCCGTCCCCCGTACGGCGGCGCCGCCCGGCAGACCCTCCCGTACGGCGCCGCGCCGCCAGGGAGGCGGCCGCCGGGTCTGGGCGGGGACTCCGATCGGTGCTTGAGTGGTGGGCATGGAGCTTGCCTTCGAACGGCGCGGGGCCGGGGCGCCCCTGATCCTGCTGCACGGCATCGGCCACCACTGGCAGGGGTGGCTCCCGGTGCTCGACCGTCTCGCCGCCGAGCGGGACGTGATCGCCGTCGACCTCCCCGGCTTCGGGGTCTCGCCGCCGCTGCCGGACGGCACGCCGTACACGGCGGAGACGCTCGCCGACGCGGTCGAGTCCTTCTGCGGGATGCTCGGCGTCCGCGAGCCGCACGTGGCGGGCAACTCGCTCGGCGGTTACGTCGCGCTGGAGCTCGCCGCGCGGGGCGCCGTCCGCACGGCGGCGGCGCTCTCCCCGGCGGGCTTCTGGAACCGGACCGAACTGCTGTACACGCGGACGGTGCTCCGCGCGACCAGGGCGGCGGCGCTGGCCGTCCCCCCGGAGCGGGCCGCCGCGGCGGTGGGCGGCCCGCTGGCCAAGGCGCTGGCGGTGGGCCTGATGGTGGCCCACCCGGGCCGCCTGCCCGACGAGGCGGTGCTCGCCGCCGGGGAGGCCCTGCGCGGTGCGCGGGGGTTCGACGAGATGCTCGAGGCGTTCGCGTGGATGATGCCCCCGGCGCCGCCGAAGGTGCCGGTCACGATCGCCTGGGGCGAGCACGACCGGCTGCTGCCGCGGCGGCAGGCCGTACGCGCGGCGCGGTGGTCAGGGCAGCGGGTGAAGTTGCTGCGGGGCTGCGGGCACCTGCCGATGAGCGACGACCCCGAGCTGGTCGCCCGGGTGCTGCTGGAGGCGTCGGCCGGTTAGCGCGCCGCCGTGCGGCGGTCAGCGCATCGTCTGGCCCCAGATGGCGAGCACCACGATGGCGAAGGTGATCATGACGCCCGCGTAGGCCAGCGGGCCGAGCCGCAGCGCCCGGCGCACCCGGTTCAGTCCCCAGGCGAACAGGAACGCAAGGAAGACCAGCAGGATCAGGCCGCTGTTCATGCCACCGCCTTCGGGGAGAGCCGTCGCTGACCAGTATGCGCCGTGCGGCCGCCGCCCGCGGCGGGGCGGCGCACATCGCCCGGGCGGCGGAGGGGTTCCGGCCGGGTGGGCGGGCCCCGCCGGTCCGTGGGAGGGTGGGGCGCTGTGAACGGAACGTTGAAGGCAGGCCGCGCCCTGTCGGTAGTCGCACTCGCCCTCGCCCTGTCCGCCTGCTCCGGGGGACAGGAGCCGTCGCCCGCGCCGGAGGCGGCCTCGCCCGCCGCGACCGTGACCGTGACGGAACCGGCCCCCTCTGAGCCGGCCGGCGAGCCGTCCCCTTCGGCGCCCGCGGCGTCCCCCTCGGCGCCGCCGAGCCCGAGCATCCCCGGCGGCCGGGGACTCGACGAGGACGTGACGGGCCAGGTCGGCCTCAAGGGGGCGGACTCGATCCTCATCGAGGGCGACGACGCCGCCGAGCGTACGGCGCAGCTCGTGCCGTACACGGAGGTGCTGGACGTGCAGGGCGGCGTCTGCGACGAGGGGGAGATCCCGCACCGGTGCAGCGTGGACCAGTTGAAGAAGGCGCTGAAGGCGGGTGTCTCGCTCTACGCCAAGGTCTCGATCAAGGACGGCGCGGCCGTGCGGATCGAGGAGATCGTCAGGAACTAGCGCCGCGGCCGGTCCGTCCCGCGGCGGGACGGACCGGCTCCGTCCCGCCGCGGGACCGCGGGCGGGTCCCTGCTCAGAAGCCGAAGGACCGGCCGATGATCTCCTTCATGATCTCGGTGGTGCCGCCGTAGATCGTCTGGACCCGGCTGTCGAGCCAGGCCCTGGCGACGGGGTACTCCATCATGTAGCCGTAGCCGCCGTGCAGCTGGAGGCAGCGGTCGATGACCCTGGTCTGCAGCTCGGTGGCCCACCACTTGGCCTTGGCGGCGTCCACGACGGTGAACGTCCCGGCGTTGAGGGCGCGGATGCACTTGTCCACGTAGTGCCGGGCGATCTCGACCTCGGTGTCCAGCTCGGCCAGGACGAACCGGGTGTTCTGGAAGCCGCCGATGCTGCGCCCGAAGGCCTGGCGGTTCCTGCAGTAGTCGATCGTCGCCGCCAGCACGGTCTCGGCGGCGGCCACCGCGGCCACCGCGATCGACAGCCGCTCCTGCGGCAGGTTGGCCATGAGCTGGAAGAAGCCCTGGCCCTCCTGGTCGCCGAGGAGGTTGGCGGCGGGCACGCGGACGTTCTCGAAGAACAGCTCGGCGGTGTCCTGGGCGTGCATGCCGATCTTCTCCAGGTTGCGGCCCCGGGTGAAGCCCTCCATGCCGCGCTCCACGACCAGCAGCGAGATGCCGCGCGCGCCCGCCGACGGGTCGGTCTTGGCCACCACCACCACGAGGTCGGAGTTGATGCCGTTGGTGATGAAGGTCTTGGAGCCGTTGACGACGTAGTGGTCGCCGTCGCGCACGGCCGTGGTCCGTACGCCCTGCAGGTCGCTGCCGGCCCCCGGCTCGGTCATCGCGACGGCGGTGATCAGCTCGCCGGAGGCGAAGCCGGGCAGCCAGCGGGCCTTCTGCCCGTCGTTCGTCAGGTCGACGAAGTACGGTGCCATGACGTCGTTGTGGAGCGAGAAGCCGAGGCCGGAGGCGCCGACCCGGATGATCTCCTCGACGATCACCGCGTTGTAGCGGAAGTCCTTGATGCCGGAGCCGCCGAACTCCTCCGGCACCCCGAAGCCGAACATGCCGACCTCGCCGGCCTTCTTCCACACCTCGCGGGGGACGATGCCGTCCTTCTCCCACCGGCCGTGATGGGGCACGACCTCCCGGGCCAGGAACTCGCGCACGGTCTCCCGGAAGAGCTCGTGCTCCTCCTCGAAGAGGTCCCGCTCCATGACTGCCTCCTCCTTCAGGGTCTCCGCGGCCAGAATACGATTCTGTTACCTGGAGGTACAGGCGTTGCGGGGCTCCCGCCCCCTCTGGGGTGGGCGTGGCGCGGGCCCGCTCTCGCGGCGTGGAACGTTCGCGAGATCACAACTGCGCCACAGTGCGCTGGGAGTCCCGCCGAACTCCCTGCGGGACGCCGCTGTATACCACTACGATCCGGACCTGTTGTGGTGAAATGACCATTTCTGTGTCCAGGTTTTACGAGCGGGGTGTCCAGTGGTGCGGTGGAGAGCAGGACTCCGTAGGGCGGCCGCGATCCCGGTCCTGGGTCTGCTGAGCGGCGCGGTGGTCGTCCTGTCCTCCGGTACGGCGAGCGCCAGTAACGCCGAGCTGGTCGTCGACTACGCCTGTACCGGAGGCGTGGCGGAGACCGGGCCCGTGAACATCAGGACCACGCTGTCGATTCCCACGACGGTCTCCGTCGGGCAGCCGCTCAGCCTCGACTGGAAGATCGGCTATCTGGACGGGACCAGGTTCGGCTCGCCGCACTTCTTCGCGCCTCAGGGAGAGGTCTCGGTCACCGGGAACGTGCAGCTCACCGGGGGCTGGGAGGGTGTTCTCCAGCCGAAGGGGAGCCTCAGTCAGGCCGGTCCGCTACAGCCCGACTCCCAGTTGCAGCTCCCCGAGGCGATCTCCGACTCGGCGCACACCACCCGGGCCGCGAAGGTCAAGGTCACACCCCAGACCCTGTACGTGGACTTCACCCCCCCGGCCGGTGAGGTCGTGGTCAACGATGACGATGCGCGGGTGCAGTACGAGACGGGTGCCTGGCAGAACCTGAACGACCGGCCGGAGCACCAGAACAATCACCACCACGACATCCACCGGGCGAAGGACAAGAACGCCACGGCTTCCATGGAGTTCACCGGAACCGGGATCGAGTACATCGCCCAGCGCGACTTCCGGGCGGGACGGGTCCGGTTCTACCTCGACGGCGAGGAGACCACTCCGGCCTACATCGACGCCTCGAAAGAGGACGACGGCACGCCGACGAGCTACGCCAACAAAGGCGGCTTGACGCTCTGGAGCCTTCGAGGTCTTCCCTACGACAAGTACCGCATCCAGGTCGTCAATGACGAGCAGGGTAAGTGGGCGCAGCTGGATGCCTTCCGGGTGATCACGGAAGAGTTGACCAGCCCGCCGCCGCAGTACCGGGCCACCTGCACGCTCGTCAGCACGCCGGTGTCGGTGGACGTGACCATCGGCGGATCCGCCACTCCCACGGGCGGTGGCACGCCCGATCCCACAGGCGGCAGCACGCCCCCGGGGAACGGCAACCCGCCGCTGCCCGCGTGCAGCCCGACTCCCACGCCGACCATCACCCCCACCCCGACCGCCACCCCCACCCCGACCGCCACCCCCACGCCGTCTCCCTCGCCGACCTGCACGAATCCCCCGAACCAGGGTGGAGGCGGGAAGACCCCCGTACCGCCGACGCCGACGCCGAGCAAGACTCCCACGAGCACGCCCGCCGCCAAGAGCACGCCCAAGCCGACCATCACCGCGACCGTCACCGTGACGCCCACCCGGGCGACGCCCACCACGCCCCAGGTGACCGTCACGCCCAAGGGCGGCGCGGACACCGGCGGCGGCAGCGCCGAGCAGCCGGGCCTGGCGCTCGCCGGAGCGGGCTCGGCCATGGTCTTCGGCAGCGTGCTGGGCGGCGTGACGCTCCTGCGGCGCCGGGCGGCGCACGCACGCGGCCGGAAGTAGGCGGGGCGCCGGCATGCACCCAGGACCTCCGCAGGGCGACCCCGCGTCCCACCCGGGCGGTGACCCCGCGTACCCGGGCGGCCTAGCGCCCTATCCGGGCGGCGGTCCCGCCTATCCCGAGGGCGGCCGGGCACCCGGCGGGGGAGGGCGGAAGTGGCTGCTCCCGTCGCTCCTGGTCGCCGGATCGCTCGGCGGGGTGGGGCTGGTCATGGCGGGGTTGCTCGCCTTCCTCGCCCCGCCCGCGGAGGAGGAGATGTACGGGCCTCCGATCCCCCAGGCGGTGGCGCAGGAGCAGCCGGTCGCGCCGGAGCAGAACGCGGCGGGCGCGCCCGCCCCCGCGGAGGTGGGGCCGGGCGGGCTGGACACCCCGCTGACGGCCGCCGCGCCGACGGCCGCGCCGCCGCTGCCCGTCGTGATGCCGCCCGAGCCGCTCAAGAGCGCGGGCGTGACGCCGCGCAGGATCTCCATTCCGAAGATCGGCGTGCTGGCGCCGCTGATGTCCCTGGGCATCGACGCGAAGCAGAAGATCCAGACACCGCCGATGAGCAAGCTCGGCCACGCGGGCTGGTACAAGCACGGCCCCGTCCCCGGCCAGCAGGGACCCTCCGTCGTGCTCGGGCACGTCAACGGCAACGGCAAGGCCGGTGTCTTCCTCCGGCTCAAGGAGCTCGTCCGCGGGGACAAGATCCGGATCTCGCGGTCGGACGGGTACGTCGCCGAGTTCACCGTCGACGGGGTCGAGCAGACCAGCAAGACGTCGTTCCCGTCGAAGCGCGTCTACGGCAACACCGGTGAGGCGGCCCTGCGCCTGATCACCTGCGGCGGCGTGCTCAACCAGAAGACCGGCCACTACACCGACAACATCATCGTCTACGCGACCCTGTCGGCCACCCGCAAGGCGTCCTCCGGCTGATCCGTTCCCGGCCCGGCAACGGATCCGTTGCCGGGCCGGCCGGCCCGTCCGCCACGCCCGTCCGCCACGCCCGTCCGCCCCGCCGTGCTACCCGCCCCGCCGTACGGCGGGACGGAGGCGTCACGCCGCTCCGGGCGTCTCCGGGTGCTCCCCGGGGTGGAGGTGCATGCACTCGCCGGTCCCCAGGCACATGCGGCACTCCTCGGCGACCCGGTGGAACACGATCACCCCCGACTCCTCGACGTGCGCCCGCTCCGGGCTCCAGGTCCCGCTCCCGCCGCACCACCGGCACGGCAGCCCGCAGTGGTGGGCGCCCGCGGCCACCCGTACGTCCCGGCCCTCCGGCATGACGTGGCGATTCCCCTCGGCTGTCGGCGATACGGGCCGCCCGTCGTCCGATCTCCGGGCCGCCCATAAGTGATCTTGCCCTTTCCCCGCGGCGCGCGCGACTCCACCGCCCTCCCGCCCCGTCGGCATCGGCCGTGCCACCGGCTGTGCGGGCGCGTCCGGGAGATGGCGAGGTGTGCGGGCCACTGCGAGAAGGGAGAGAATCTCTGTCCGTTTTACGGAGAGGTTTCCACCTTCTGGGAGATCTCCCTAGGATCTATGGCGAACCTTGACCGTTGGTGGGGACGACGAGTGATCTCCCGCCGAGCAACCGCACCGAACCGGGGAGAGACCGTGCTGAAGTCCAAGACGCGCAGGCGCGTCGCGGTCAGGACAGCCGCCGTCGGGCTGGTGGGCGCGGGTGTCCTCTTCGGAGGGCTCCCGGCGATCGCGTCGATGATGGCGGCGCCCGTGCCGGTGACCTACAACTGCACCTCCTCCGCCGCAGGCGCCGCGGCCAGCCCCTACCGGCTGCAGATGGACCTGACCGGCCCGCTGGCGCCGACACCCGGCGCCACGGTCGTCGCGACCTGGAAGATCGGCCAGCCCGCCGCCGCGCCGAGCCTGCTCGCCCCCTCGGCCCTCGCCGCCGGAGACCGCCTCGTGGTGGACGCGGAGGCGCTGGTCACCGGCTCGCCGCTGCCCACCCCGAGCGCGAGCGTCTACGCCACGGCCTCGTCCACGCCCGGGGCGGTGGCGGCGAACGCCCCGCTGCCGACCACCACCGTGCTGATCACGATGGTGCCCACGGCCACCGGCGTCATCGGGGTCCAGCCCGGGTCCTTCTTCCTGGAGGTGGCGCCGGCCGCCGGCGGCACCAACGCCGAGCTGTACGACTGCGTCCCCGGTGCCCCGGCCGAGGCGGCGGCCGCGCAGCTGCTGATCACCGTGAAGCCGTCCGGAAGCTCCAGCGGCACCGGCACCGGCACCCCGACGCCCACCGCCACCACGCCGAAGCCCACGATCACCGTCTACGAGACCGTGACGGCGAGCTCCACGCCCACCACCAAGACCAGCCGGACCACCAAGACGCGGCAGATCGAGGAGACGCCCGAGGGCGCGGCGTCCACCGGCGGCGGCGGGGAGGCCGGGCCGGACGCCCGGCTGATCATGCTGAGCGGCGCCCTCCTGGTGGCGGCGGCCGGGGCCGGCGGGCTGGCGCTGCGGCGCCGGACCGCGCAGCGGGGCTGACCGGAGGTGACCGGATGACCGCGCCGCCGCCGGACGGCAGGCCCCCCGGACCGCCCCACGGGGGCGCGCGGTGGCCCGCGCAGCCGTACCGGCATCCGCACCCCGTCCACCGGCGGCCGCTCCACCCGCCGCCCGGGTACGGCGGGCCCGGCTACCCTCCGGGGTACGGCGGGCCCGGCTACGACGAGCCGTACGACGATCCGGCGGGCGGCGGGAGGATGCTCCGGTCGGTGCTGATCCTGGCCGGGATCGCGGGAGTGGTCACCGTGCTCGTCGGACTGATCCTCATGGTCGCCTCGCCGGAGGAGTACGGCCTGGCCGACCAGCGGACCACGCTGCCGCCGCGGGCGCAGCCGAGCGCGGCCGGGGCGGCGGAGCCGTACTTCCAGGCGGCCCCGACCGTGCCGCCGCCGCAGCCGACCATGCCCGCGGCGGCGCCGATGCAGCCCTCGACCCCGCTCCGGCTGGTCATCCCGAAGCTGAAGGTGGACGCGCCGATCACCTCGGTGGGGCTCGACAGGCGGAAGGCGATCGAGGTGCCGCCGGTGGACGACCCGAACCTCGTCGGCTGGTACCGCCTGGGCAGCACGGCGGGGGAGGCAGGACCGGCGATCATGCTGGGGCACAAGGACACGAAGAAGGGGAGCGCGGTGTTCAGCCGCCTCCACGAGCTGCGCAACGGCGACGTCATCGAGGTGCGCCGGCAGGACGGCGTGATCGCGGTCTTCACCGTCGGCGGGCTCGAACAGGCGGGGAAGGAGGTCTTCCCGACGCAGCGGGTGTACGGCGAGTCGGCCGCCGCCCAGCTCCACCTGATCACCTGCGGGGGGACCTACAACCGCACCACCGGCCACTACACCGACAACGTCATCGTCTACGCGACGATGACGGGCACCCGCAGGGCATGAGCGCCGACACCGCCTCCGGGACGGGGAGGGACGCCCGGGACCCCGGGGAGGACCGGGGGAGGGGCGAGCCGGCGCCCGGCGGCGCGGCCGGGTTCCTGCGGCGCCGGCCGCACGCCGTGGCACTGGGCGCGACCGTGGCGCTGGCCGCGGCCGCCTACGCCGTGCTCGGCCTGGTCAAGCTGGCCACCTTCCGGGCCAGCATCTTCGACCTGGTCATCTTCGACCAGGCGGTGCGCGGGTACGCGGGCTTCGGGGCGCCCACGGTGCCCTCGGTCGGCATGAACTACGGCGCCGGCATGGACTTCCTCCAGCTCGCCGACCACTTCTCGCCGATCTTCGCCCTGCTGGCCCCGCTCTACTGGATCCACGACGGGCCGCAGACGCTGATCGTGGCCCAGGCGGTGCTGCTCGCGCTGGCCGCGATCCCCGTCTGGCACTACGCCGAGCGCCGTCTCGGCCCGGTCCCGGCGCACCTGGTCGCGGTGGCCTACGCGGTGTCGTGGCCGGTCGCGCAGGCCGCCGGGTTCGACGTGCACGAGGCGGCGTTCGTCCCGCTGCTGAGCGCGATCATGATCGAGCGGTTCGACGCCGGGCGGGCGCTGCCGGCGGTGCTCGCCGCCTTCGGCCTGCTGCTGGTCAAGGAGGACATGGGCCTGCTCGTGGCGGGCTTCGGCGTGTACCTGTTCGTCACCCGCAGGAGGCTGGAGGGGGCCGCGTTCGTGCTGGCCGCCCTCGCCGCGCTGGTGATGATCCGCGGTGTCCTCATGCCGCTGGCCGGTTCGAGCGGGACGGGCTTCCACTGGGCCTACGGCAGGTGGGGTGCGAGCGTGGGGGAGATGGCGCTCGGGATCGCCCGCGACCCGCTGGGGGCGCTGTGGCAGCTCGTCAGCCCCGAGGTCAAGGTGGACACGCTGGCCTTCCTGTTCTGGCCGGTGCTGCTGACCGCGCTGCTCTCGCCGCTCACCCTGGCGGCGCTCCCGCTGATCGCCGAGCGCTTCCTGGCCGACCGGCCGCAGTGGTGGGAGGCGAACTTCCACTACAACGCCTTCCTCGTGGCGATCCTGCTGTGCGCGGGGGTCGACGGAGTGGACCGCCTGCGCGGATGGCTCAGGCGCCGCGGGACGGCCGGAGCGGAGGCGGCCGCCCGGCAGGTGGGCCGCCACTGGGCGTTCGCCGCGTGCGTGATCGCCCTCACGCTGGTCCCGCGCTTCGCGCTGGGCAACCTGCTGGAGTGGTCCTTCTACGAGGGCGAGCCGCACGCCGCGGCGGCCCGGGCGGCGGTGGCCGAGGTGCCGGACGGGGTGGTGGTCGAGGCCGTCAACCACGTCGGGCCCGCCCTCACCGGGCGGGCGACCGTGCTGCTGTGGGGCCCCGCGGCGCACGGCGCTCCGTGGATCGTGGCCGACGTGGCCCGCTGGTCCTTCCCGTTCGGGGCGCACGAGGTGCAGCGGCAGCGGGTCGACGAGGCGCTGCGCACCGGGTACCGGATCGTCTTCGAACGGGACGGCTACATCGTGCTGAACCGGCCCTCCTGACCGGGTGGTCCCGCCGGTTCCCGGAGGTCTTCCGGCCCCGCGGTTCCGGTGTCCCTCCGGTCCCCGGGGTCCGGGGTTCCGGCGGGACCGCGGCCTCCGCCGTCCCTGAAAGTTTCAGGACCGGGAGCGGGCGGGAGCACCGGCCCGCCGACCGGGCAGGGACGCTGACCTGACGCGTTCCGCCGCGGTTGCCTGGCACGCGTGCCGCTTGTTTCCTGTGGATTGACGCTTTTGTCCGCCTTGCTCTACCGTCTGGGCGCTAGGAAAGCGCATTCCCGCGACCTGGGAGCCGGCCGGGAAGGCGCCGCGCGGCCGTAGGGGAGCCGTTCCCGGACGGTCCCGCGGGGTGCCGGAGCACGGCCGCGGCCCGCCGTCCCCCGTCGGTCGAGATCGGAGCTGGACATGAGACCCATCACACCCCCGCGGCGGCCCCGGCCGCGCCGGAGGGCCGCCGTCCCGGCCGTCCTGGTGGCGGGCGCGCTGCTCGGCGGCTGGGACGCCACGGCGGCCACGGCCTCCGCCGCCCCGGCCGCCGGATCGTACGTCCTGGTGAACGAGGCCAGCGGCCTGTGCCTCGACGTGTACGCCAAGGGCACCGCCGACGGCACCGCGCTGGTGCAGTACGCCTGCAACGGCGGGGCCAACCAGACCTGGACGCTGTCGGACGTCTCCGGCGGCCGACGGCTGGCCGCCGCGCACAGCGGCAAGTGCGCCGGGATCGCCGGCGACAGCACCTCCGCGGGCAAGGCGGTCGTCCAGCAGACCTGCTCGGCGAGCCCCTTCCAGACGTGGAACCTCGAGGCGGTGAGCGGCTCGGTCTACCGCGTCGTCAACGCCGGCAGCGGCAAGTGCCTCAACACGGCGTCCGACGACTCCGGCGCCACCGTCAAGCAGAACACCTGCGACTCGGTCGTCTCCAAGCGCTGGGCGCTGAAGCCCGCCGGCGCGGCCCCCACCCCGACCGCGACCCCCACGGCGACCCCGACCGCCGAGCCGACCGCCGCCCCGACGGAGATCCCCGGGGACGCCAGGCAGGTGGAGGACCTGGACCGGGGCCTGATCAGCGTGCGCTCCGGCGGCGGGAACCTGGTGAGCTGGCGGCTGCTGGGCACCGAGGCCGCCTCGACCGGCTTCAACCTCTACCGGAACGGCACGAAGGTGAACTCCGCGCCGATCACCGGCTCCACCAACCACCTGGACGCCGGGGCCCCCGCCGACGCCTCCTACACGGTGCGGGCCGTGGTGAGCGGCGCCGAGCAGGCGGCCTCGGAGCCGTCCCTCCGCTTCGGCGGCGGCTACCTGGACGTGCCGATCCAGCCGCCGGCCGGCGGCACCGCCCCGGACGGGGTCTCCTACACCTACGCGGCCAACGACGCCGGCGCCGGCGACCTCGACGGCGACGGCCGCTACGAGCTCGTGCTGAAGTGGGACCCGTCCAACGCCAAGGACAACTCCCAGTCCGGCCACACCGGCAACGTCTACGTCGACGCCTACCGGATCGACGGCACCCGGCTGTGGCGGATCGACCTGGGCCGCAACATCCGCGCCGGGGCGCACTACACCCAGTTCCAGGTCTACGACTACGACGGCGACGGACGCGCCGAGGTCGCGATGAAGACCGCCGACGGGACCAGGGACGGCAGGGGCGCGGTCATCGGCTCGTCCTCGGCCGACCACCGCAACTCCAGCGGCTACGTCCTGTCCGGTCCCGAGTATCTGACCGTGTTCGACGGGCGGACCGGCGCGGCGCTGTCCACGGTCGACTACCTGCCCGCCCGCGGGACCGTCTCCTCCTGGGGCGACTCCTACGGCAACCGGGTGGACCGCTTCCTGGCCGGCACCGCCTACCTGGACGGGCGGCGCCCTTCCCTGATCATGGCGCGCGGCTACTACACCCGTAGCGTGATCGTCGCCTGGGACTTCCGGAACGGCTCGCTGACCAGGCGCTGGACCTTCGACTCCAACTCCAACACCTCCTACGCGGGCCAGGGCAACCACAGCCTGTCGGTGGCCGACGTGGACGGCGACGGCCGGGACGAGATCGTCTACGGGTCGATGGCGGTCGACGACAACGGCGCGCCGCTGTGGAACAACCGCAACGGCCACGGCGACGCTATGCACGTGGGCGACCTGAACCCGTCCCGGCCCGGACTGGAGATGTTCAAGGTCTCCGAGGACCCGTCCAAGCCCGGCTCGTGGTTCGCCGACGCCCGCACCGGCCAGGTGCTGTGGTCCACGGCCTCCGGCAGCGACAACGGCCGCGGCGTGGCGGCCGACGTCTGGGCCGGCAGCCCCGGCGCCGAGTCCTGGTCGGCCGCCGACGGCACGCTGCGCAGCGTCACCGGGGCCTCGCTGGGCCGCAAGCCCTCCTCGGCCAACTTCGTGATCTGGTGGGACGGCGACCCGGTCCGCGAGCTGCTCGACCAGACCCGCATCGACAAGTACGGCACCGGCGGGGACACCCGGCTGCTGACCGCCTCCGGCGTGCACTCCAACAACGGCACCAAGGCCACGCCGTCCCTGACGGCCGACCTGTTCGGTGACTGGCGGGAGGAGGTCGTCTGGCCGACGAGCGACAACACGGCCCTGCGGATCCACAGCACGCCGCACCTCACCGACCGGCGCATCCACACCCTGATGCACGACGTGCAGTACCGCACCGCCGTCGCCTGGCAGAACACCGCCTACAACCAGCCGCCGCACCCGTCGTTCTTCATCGGCGACGGCATGGCCGCCCCGCCCAGGCCGAACGTCTACGTACGCTGACGCCTGCCAGGCCGGACATCCACGTGCGCCGGCGCCCCGCGGGCCACCGCCCCCTCCGGGCGGGGGCCCGCGTGCCGTGAAACACGCCTCCCGGGGAGGGCGCGGGCAGGTGTTCTGAGGTAACCTCCTACTGACCGAATAATGCTCGGTTTCGTAGGGACGGGACCCAGGAGGCACTGTGGCAGAGGCGTACATCGTCGGGGCGGTCCGTACCCCGGTCGGCAAGAAGAAGGGCGGCCTGTCCACCGTCCACCCCACCGACCTGGCCGCGCACACCCTCAAGGCGCTCATCGACCGCACGGGCGTCGACCCCTCCGCGGTCGACGACGTGATCATGGGTTGCGTGATGCAGTTCGGTCCGCAGAGCATGGACATCGCGCGCAACGCCTGGCTCTCGGCCGGTCTTCCGGAGAACGTCGCCGGCGTGACCATCGACCGCCAGTGCGGCTCCTCCCAGCAGGCGGTGCACTTCGCCGCCCAGGGCGTGCTCTCGGGCACCCAGGACCTCGTCGTCGCCGCGGGCGTGGAGTCGATGAGCATCGTCCCCATGGGGTCGAGCATCAGCGCCGCCCTGGAGAAGGGCATGCCCTTCCCGTTCGGCGACAAGTGGGTCGAGCGGTACGGCAAGCAGGAGATCTCCCAGTTCCGCGGTGCGGAGCTGATGTGCGAGAAGTGGGACCTGTCCCGCGAGGAGCTGGAGCGCTACGCCTACGAGAGCCACCAGCGGGCGGCCAAGGCCATCGCGAACGGCTACTTCAAGGAGCAGATCGCCCCGGTCAACGGCGTCGAGGACGACGAGGGCCCCCGCCCGGACACCACGCTGGAGAAGATGGCGGAGCTGAAGACCCTGCGCGAGGGCGGCCGGATCACCGCCGCCACCTCCTCGCAGATCTCCGACGGCTCCGGGGCGCTGCTGATCGCCTCCGAGCAGGCGGTCCGCGACCACGGCCTGACCCCGCGGGCCCGCATCGTGACCCTGGCGCTCACCGGCGACGACCCGGTCTACATGCTGACCGCGCCCATCCCGGCGACGCGGAAGGCGCTGGCGAAGTCCGGCCTGTCGATCGACGACATCGACGTCACCGAGATCAACGAGGCCTTCGCCCCGGTCCCGCTCGCCTGGCTCAAGGAGATCGGCGCCGACCCGGCCAAGGTCAACCCGAACGGCGGCGCGATCGCCCTGGGCCACCCGCTCGGCGGCACCGGCGCGATCCTGATGACCAAGCTCCTGCACGAGCTGGAGCGCACCGGCGGCCGGTACGGCCTGCAGACCATGTGCGAGGGCGGCGGCCAGGCCAACGTCACCGTCATCGAGCGCCTGTAGGCGCCGCGTCGGCCGGTGCCGGGGCGGCGGGCCGTCCGGCGCCGGGCGGCGCGCGCGGGAGAGGAAGCGGGAGAAGAAGACGGCGCGGTCCCCAGTGGACGGGACCGCGGCGTCTCCTCTTCAGCGGCCGCCCTTGCCGGGGATCCGGCGCGGCTGCTGGGTCGGCCTCACCGGCTGATGCGGTCGGGGCATCTGCCGGGGCACTGGCGGCATCGGGGGCAGGGTCCGCTCCGGGAGCGGGGAACGGGTCCGGGTCTTTCCGGAGCGCTTGGCGGAAACACGGGCGCGCATACGGGATCTCCTTCGAGGAATGGGCGACGCGGCGCAGGGGCCGTGCCGGAGACTCAGCTGCCGCGTCAGACGTACGGGGCCGGAGAGCTGAGTGCGGGCGGATCGGCGTGGGGCCGATCGACGCCGGCTGTCAGGAGAAAATCCACATGCCGACGACGGTACGCGCCCCCTCCGGCCGGTGCAAGGCATTTAAATCCGGGTGATTCCCGGCACCGCGCCGCCGGGTGCCGGGCCGTGCCCCGCGCGGGGCACGGCCCGGCGCGGCGTCAGTGGATCGGCCGGCGGAGGTTCTCGGCGGCCGGGGCGCCCGAGTCCGTCCGGGCGATCCACGGCCCGTCGAGGGACGGGTCGAGGATGCCCTCCTCGGCGAACGTGTAGCGGTCCTTCAGCAGGTACCGCGCCAGCCGTACGTCGCCGGCGTCGGTGTTGTCCCACAGGCGGTCGAAGAGCGCCTCGGCGCGCAGCCGCGCCTGGCGGCAGAACGTGTCGGCCAGCTCGACGGGCCGCCGGCCCAGCTCGGCGGACTCCTCGCGGGCCCGCACGCAGGTCGCCGTGATCGCGAACAGCTCGGCGCCGACGTCCACCAGCCGGCCCAGGAAGCCCTGCCGGTGCTCCAGGGCGCCCTGCCAGCGGGACATGCCGTAGAAGGTGGAGCGGGCGAGCCTGCGGCAGGTCCGCTCGACGTAGCGCAGGTGCGGCGCGAGGTGCCCGAACTCCGCGTAGGAGCCGGGCCGGTCGCCGGGGCCGGTGACCAGGGTGGGCAGCCAGCGGGCGTAGAACGCGCCGGCCCGGGCGAGCGCGCGGGCCCGGGCGCGGGCGGACGCCGAGGGGTCGACCAGTTCGCCCGCGACCGACAGGTGCGCGTCCACCGCCTCGCGGGCGATCAGCAGGTGCATGATCTCGGTGCTGCCCTCGAAGATCCTGTTGATCCGCACGTCCCGCAGCACCTGCTCGGCCGGGACCCCGCGCTCGCCCCGGGCGGCCAGCGACTCGGCGGTCTCGTAACCGCGCCCGCCGCGGAGCTGGACCAGCTCGTCGGCGACCTTCCAGGTCATCTCCGAGGCGTACAGCTTGGCGAGCGCGGCCTCGATCCGGATGTCGTTGCGCCTGTCGTCGGCCAGGCGGCAGGTCAGGTCCATCACGGCCTCCAGGGCGTAGGCCGTGCCGGCGATGAAGGAGAGCTTGCGGGCCACCGCCTCGTGCCCGCCGATCGGGCGCCCCCACTGGACGCGCTCGCGGGCCCACTCTCTGGCGATCTTCAGCGCCCACTTGGCGTTGCCCGCGCAGGCGGCCGGGAGCGAGAGCCGCCCGGTGTTCAGCGTGGTCAGGGCGATCTTCAGGCCCTGGCCCTCGCGGCCGATCAGGTTGGCGGCCGGCACCCGGACCCCCTCGAAGCGGGTGACGCCGTTCTCGATGCCGCGCAGGCCCATGAACGCGTTGCGCCGCTCGACGGTGATCCCGGGGCTGTCGGCCTCGACGACGAACGCGGAGATCCGCTCCCCGGTGCGCGCCATCACCACCAGCAGGTCCGCCACGACCCCGTTGGTCGTCCAGAGCTTCACGCCGTCGATCACGTACTCGTCGCCGTCCCGGACCGCGGTGGTCGACAGCCGCGCGGGATCGGAGCCCACGTCGGGCTCGGTCAGCAGGAAGGCCGAGATCTCCCCGGCGGCGCACCGGGGCAGGAAGGCGCGCTTCTGCTCCTCGCTGCCGAACAGCTTCAGCGGCTGCGGCACCCCGATCGACTGGTGCGCCGAGAGCATGGTGCCCACGGCAGGGCACCAGGAGGCGGTGAGCATCAGGGCGCGGCCGTAGTAGAGGTACGGCAGGCCGAGCCCGCCGTACTCGCGGCCGATGGTGATGCCGAAGGCGCCGAGCTCGGCCATGCCCTTGACGACCTCGTCGGGCACCTGCGCGGTCCGCTCGACCAGCGCGGGGTCGACCCGGGCCGCCAGGAACCTCCGCAGCGACGCCAGGAACTCCTCGCCCCTGGTGCTCTCCTCCTCCGGCAGGACCGGGGCGGGGTGGACGAGGTCGAGGCGGAGGTCGCCCAGGAAGAGCTGCCTGCCGAAGCTGGGCCGGACCCACTCCTTCTCGCGGGCCTGCTCGGCCACCGCACGTGCCTTGGCGTAATCGGTCGTCGTCATCGGACCTCCCCGGACGCGGATGTCTTCCGGCGTTATGCCCGGGTGCGGGCCTTCGGTAGGACATGTCCGGGTACGGGCTCGGGCAAGGCGGTACGGCGGGGCGGTGGCCCGGGAGGCTACTCCTGCGGCACGCGGGCGACGCAGAAGACGGTCTGGCCGAACGGCGGGCGGACGAAGCGCTCGATGAGGCGGGTGGCGGGCACGACCGTGCGGTCGTAGATCTTGACCAGGCGCGGGTCGGGGTAGCCGACGCCGCCGCGGCGGACGGCGACCCACCAGGCGAGGCCGCCGAGGAAGTTGATCGGCTTGAGCACGTCGATGTCGAGGCCCGCCCGGGAGACCGTCCTGCGCAGGGTGGCGGGGGTGTAGCGGGTGACGTGGCCGACCTTGCGGTCGAAGTCGCCGTACAGCTGCATGTAGCCGGGGACCCAGATGACGATCCGGCCGCCGGGCGCGGTGACGGCGGCGAGCGAGCGCAGCGCCTCGACGTCCTCCTCGATGTGCTCCAGGACGTTCATCATGACGACGGTGTCGACCTTCTCCCCGATGGGGATGTCGGTCGGCAGGCCGAACTGCAGCACGTCGACGTCGTCGCGCTCGGCGAAGCGCTTCTTGAGCTGCTCCACGCAGTAGGGGTCGAAGTCGCTGACCACCAGCCGGTCCAGGCGGGGCAGGAACTGCTCGGCGAAGTGGCCCAGGCCGGAGCCGATCTCCAGCATCGAGCGGCCCACGTGCGGGGCGACCATGTCGAACTCGTACTGCCGGTAGTTCCTGGCCTCGTCCCCACCGAGGTGGTTCTCCAGGGCCTCGTCGCCGGCCGCCGGTTGCACTACGCGGTCATACCCAGACATGCGGTTCCGTCCAGCTCGCAGAAAACCGCGGCACGGCGGCCACGGTTACGGACAGGCAGAGTCTAGTAGTCGTCCCCGTAGATCCACTCCTCAAACTCCTCAAACGGGACGTCCGGCGGTCCCGGGGAGCCGCACCCGGACGGGCGCGCCTCACCCGCCCCGGCGGCCACAGACCTCCATCTAGCATGTTTTGTGGCATTTATCGGACATTGCTGGTTAAATTAAAGAGATTGCGAATATCGACGGCGGGTGGGAGAAGTTTCAATCCCGGTATGAGGATGTGATTTCCGCCGGGGAGGAAAAACCCCACCCCGAAAGGCGCGAGGCCCGGCCCGCGACCGTGACCGGATGTTATTCCTGGTATGCGGAAGGAGCTGGAGGCCGATGGAACGGAACCCGTGGTGGCGTGGGAACCTCCCCCCGGAGACGAGCAGCTTCGTCGGGCGTGAGGCCGAGGTGCGGGAGCTGGTGAAGCTCCTGGACGAGGCGCCGCTGACCACGGTCATCGGCCCGGAGGGCGTCGGCAAATCCCGGATCGCCGTCAAAGCGGCGGAAGAATGCCGGGACGCCTATCTCGACGGCGTCTGGCTGGTCGAACTGTCCGGCGAGCGCAACGGCGACCTGCTCGCCCACACGGTCGCCGCCGTCCTCGGATTCCGCGACGACTCCACCCGTTCCCAGACGGACGTCCTGGTGGAGTTCCTCGCGCGCAAACGGCTCCTGCTCCTGCTGGACACCTGCGAACGCCTCCTGCCCGCCTGCCGTCTGCTCGTCACCCGGATCCTCGCCGAGGCGCCGGGCGTGCGGATCGTCGCGACCTCCCGCCAGCCGCTCGGCCTGACCGGAGAGGCCCTGCTCTCCGTCGAGCCCTTCCGGCCGCCCGACCCCGAGGGCGCCGGGCACCCCGAGCGCAACGACGCCCTGCGGCTCTTCCTCGACCGGGCCCGGGCCGCGGTGCCGGGCCTGCGCCTGGACGACGAGGGCATGCGGGCCGCCGCCCGGATCTGCCGCCGGCTGGACGGCATCCCCCTCGCCGTCGAACTGGCCGCCGGGCAGCTCGGCGCCATGCCGCCGGAGCGCTTCGCCGAGCGGCTGGAGAGCCGCTTCGCCGCCCTGTCGGCCAACCGGGCCCTCGTCTCCCAGCACCAGACGCTCCGCACCGCGGTCGGCTGGACCCACGAGCTCTGCGCCCCCGCCGAACGCCTGCTGTGGGCCCGGGCGTCGGTCTTCGCCGGAGGCTTCGACACCGAGGCCGCCGTGCAGGTCTGCGGCGACGAGCAGCTGCCCGGCGTGCCGGACCTGCTGGCCGCCCTGGTGGACAAGTCGCTGCTCATCCGCGTCCCCGGCGGCTACCGCCAGCTCGACACGATCAGGGAGTACGGCAGGGAGCAGCTGGTCCGGCTCGGCGAGGCCGACCTGCTGGCCGAGCGGCACCGCCGCTACTACCTCGACCTGGCGCGCCGGGCCGACGCCGACTGGTACGGCCCCGACCAGGAGCGGTGGGCCAGGCGGCTCAACTCCGCCATCACCAACCTCCGCGTCGTCCTCGACTCCTGCGCCCCCGGCGGCCCGTTCTCCACCGAGCTGGCCGGGGCGCTGTGGATCCTCTGGTTCTGCCTGGGACGCCTGCGCGAGGGCCGCTACTACATGAAGCGGACGATCGAGGCGGCCTCCCCCGCCGACCCCGGCCTGCCCAAGCTCCTGTGGGCCGACGGCTGCGTGGCCATGGCCCAGGGCGACCTGGAGTCCGGCCGCCGCCGGGCCGAGACGGCGCTGGCCACGGCGCTCCGGTGGGGCGACTACGAGGCGGCGGGGCACGCGCAGCTCCGCCTGGCGGTCCGCGCGCTGTGCGCCGGGGCCCTCGAAGAGGTCGAGCCCGCTGTCAGGCGCGTACGCGAGTACTTCCGGAGGGCACAGACCATGACCGTGAGCGAGCCGCTCGCCCTGGTGACCGCAGCCATGGCGGCCACGTGGCGCGGTGACTTCGCCAAGGCCATCACCACGCTGGAGGAGGCGCAGGACCTCTGCGAGAGCCGCGGCGAGCGCTGGGCCCGCGCCACCGGCGACTACGTGCTCTCCATCGCCCAGCTCGGCCTCGGACGGCTGGAGGAGGCCGAGCAGGCCGCCCGGTGCTCGCTCGCCGCCAAGTGGCGGCTCCGTGACACCACCGGGGTGGCGCTCGCCCTCGACCAGCTCGCGGTGATCGCCGCGGTCCGGGGGGACGGCTACCGCACCGCCCGGCTCCAGGGGTCCGGCATGCGGTTGTGGGCCGCGTTCGGGCTGCGGGGCTTCGGCTCGGAGAGCATGTCGGAGCCCCGGACCGTCGCCGAGCGCACCGCCCGCCAGCTGCTCGGCGACGAGACCTACGACGCGGTCTTCGCCGAGGGCCACGACGACGACCCCGACTCCGCGGTGGCCTACGCCCTCGACTGAGCCCGGCCGCCGCGCCGGTCACTCCGGCGCGGCCAGCCAGTCGTCGACCGCCTTCAGCAGGTCCTTGCGCACCTGCTCGGGAGCGGCCGAGGAGCGGATCGACTGCCGGGCCAGCTCCGCCACCTCCGCGTCGCGGAAGCCGTACACCCGCCGGGCCAGCTCGTACTGGGCCAGCAGCCGCGTGCCGAACAGCAGCGGGTCGTCGGCGCCCAGCGCGATCGGCACGCCCGCGTCGAACAGCCGGCGCAGCGGCACGTCCTCGGCCCGCTCGGCCACCCCGAGCCCGACGTTCGAGGTCGGGCAGACCTCGCAGGTGATCTGCCGGTCCGCCAGCCGCTCCATCAACCGCGGCGACTCCGCGGCCCGCACCCCGTGCCCCACCCGGTCGGCGCCCAGGTCGTCCACGCACTCGGCGACGCTCGCCGCGCCCAGCAGCTCCCCGCCGTGCGGCACGGCCAGCAGCCCCGCCCGCTTGGCGATCCGGAAGGCCCCGTCGAAGTCGCGGGCCCGGCCCCGGCGCTCGTCGTTGGAGAGCCCGAAGCCGACGACGCCCCGGTCGAGATAGCGGGAGGCGAGGCGGGCGAGCGTCTTGGCGTCCAGCGGGTGCCGGGTCCGGTTGGCGGCCACCACGACCGCGATCCCGATCCCGGCGTGCTCGGCGGCCCGGTGCACGGCGTCGAGCATCAGCTCCAGCGTGGCGGTGAGCCCGCCGAACCGGTGGGCGTACCCGGACGGGTCCACCTGGATCTCCAGCCAGGCCGAGCCCTCGGCCGCCTCGTCCTCGGCGGTCTCCCGCATCAGCCGGTAGATGTCCTCGGGACGCCGCAGCACCGAGCGCGCGATGTCGTAGAGCCGCTGGAACCGGAACCAGCCCCGCTCGTCGGTCGCCCTCAGGCGGGGCGGCCAGTCCTGCTCCAGCGCGTCGGGGAGGTGCACGCCGTGCTCGCGGGCGAGCTCGACCAGCGTGCCGTGCCGCATGGACCCGGTGAAGTGCAGGTGCAGATGTGCCTTGGGGAGAGCGTTCAGCGGACGTGCCATCTCCACATCCTGCCGCACGTCGCGGACCCGGCGGGCGGGATCCCGCCGTGCCCCGCGCCCCCGCCGTACCCTGTGCCGTGCCGCGCGCCCCCGCCGTGCCCCGCCGCGTCCGTCCCCCTGCCGTGTCGCCGTCGTGTCCCGTCGTCGACGGGCGCGGCGGTCCGCCGCCACCGGGCGCGCACGACGTTCCGGACGCGACCGGAGTTCCGGTCCCGACACCCGGAAGCGGATGTGAGGATCGTCGGAATCTCCGGAACGGTTCCTCCGGACGGTCGCATCGTGCGACAGTTGGCACGGTATGGGTAGTCGGGACGGCACCGGGACTGCGATGGAAGCGGACCTCTTCGTCGGCAGGCGCACCGAGCTCGCCGAGATCTGCGGCCTGCTCGCACGCACGCGCCATGTCACGCTGACCGGCCCCGCCGGAGCGGGCAAGAGCCGCCTCGCGGCGCGCCTGGCCGAGACCCTCGGCCAGGACTCCCCGGGATACGCCCACGTCGTCGACCTGTCGGAGGCCCCCGACGACCTGCCCGGCCTGGCGCGGACGCTCGCGGACGAGCTCGGCCTGCGGGTACGGCCGGGCGCGTCCGCCGGCGACGCCCTGGCGGCCGACCTGGCCTCACGCCCCCGGCTGCTCGTCCTGGACGACTGCGACCGCGTCGCCGGCACCGCCGGAGCCCTCGTGGAGCGGCTGCTGCGCCAGGCGCGCGAGCTGCACGTCCTGGCCACCGGCCGGCAGCGGCTCGGCTTCACCGGGGAGCACCTCTACCCGGTCGGCGGGCTGGCGGACGACGACGCCGCCGACCTGCTCGCCGCGCTCGCCGGCGACCGGCTCGGCGAGCGGGACCCGGTCGGGATCTGCCGCCGGCTCGACAACCTGCCGCTGGCGATCCGGCTCGCCGCCGCCTCCCCCGACCCGGGCGCGGCCGACCTCTTCGGGGACGGGCTCCTCCCGGACCGCCCGGCCGCCCGGCGGCACGACTCCATGGCCGCCGCGTTCGACTGGAGCCACGAGCTGTGCACCCCGGAGGAGCGCCTGGTCTGGGCCCGCGCGTCCGTCTTCTCCGGGGGCTTCGACGCCGAGGCCGCCCAGCGCGTGTGCACCCGCGGCGACCTGTCCGCCGAGCAGGTCCTCGACGCGCTGACCGGCCTGTTCGACCGCTCCGTCCTCATCCGGGAGAAGACGGCCGAGGGCGTGCGCCACCGGCTGCCGGACACCGCCCGCGCGTACGGCGCCGCCCGGCTGGCCCTGCTGGGCGAGACCGCCGGGACCGAGCACCGGCACCGCGACCACTTCCTCGGCCTGGCCGCCCGGGCGAACCAGGGCTGGCGCCACGACCAGCTCGGCTGGTACCGCAGGCTCGTCCCCGACCTCGCCAACCTGCGCCTGGCCGTCGACCGCTGCTACGCCGAGCCCGCCGGGCACCGCCGGGGCCTGGAGGCGGTCAGCTGCCTGTGGTTCCTGTGGGTCTGCTGCGGCCGGCCGGCCCTCGGCCGCGAGCTCGTCCGGCGCGGCCTGGAACTGGAGCCCGCGCCGTGCCCCGAGCGGTTCAAGGCGCTGTGGGTGGACACCTACATGTCGATCCAGCGGGGCGACCTCGACGACGCCGAGCGCACCCTCGCCGAGTGCGCGGCCGGCGGCTGGGACGGGGCCGCGGAGATGGCCCCCTACGTCAGCCACTTCCAGGCCCACCTGGCCGTCGCCAGGGGAGAGCTGGGCAACGCCCTGCGGATGATCAAGGACGCCAGGGAGCGCCACCGCTCGTCCGGCGACCTGCTGCCCGGATTCCTGTCCACCTACACGGTCGTGGCCGCGGGCATGATGCTCGCCGGCGACCACGAGCTGGCCGTCTCGGTCATCCGCGAGGGCCGCGACCTGTGCGCCTCCTGCCGCGACTACTGGACGCTCTCCCGCCTCGACCTGCTCCTCGGGCTGGCCGAGCGGCTCCTCGGCAACACCGCGGCGGCCGCCGCCTCGGTCCGCGACGCGCTGCGCGGGGCCCGGGTGTTCGACGACGACCCCTCCCTCATCGAAGGGCTGGAGGTCCGCGCGGTGATCGCCGAGGACGACGTGGACGACACGCTCGCGCTGTTCCTGCTCGGCGCGGCGGGCGCCGCCTGGCGGAGCGCCGGCGTCCCGCCCCGCCGCTCGCCGCTGCTGGAGGGGATGCTCCGGCGCTCCGAGGAGAGGCTGCGCGCCCGCACCGGAGCGGAGGAGTTCGACCGGCTCATCGGGACGGGACGCGCGACGGACCTGCGCACGGCCGTGGAAAGCGCCCTCCAGGGGATCGTCGACTGACCCCGCCCCGGCCCTGCGGGATCCGTCCCGGGGCGCCCCTTGCGGCACCCGTCCGGTACGGCCGGGCAACCCTTCCGGCCCGCCGAGCGTAGGTAGGGGCATGAGCCCAGGCACGGCCGCATGAGCGGCCACGAGGAATTCGCCGCGTTCGTCGCGGCGCGGGGGACCGCTCTGCTGCGCGTCGCCCACCTGACGTGCGGGTCGCGGGACGAGGCCGAGGACGTGCTGCAGAGCGCGCTGGAGAAGGCCTACCGCCACTGGGGGCGGCTGCGCGCCGGCAGCGACCCCGAACCGTACGTCCGCCGCATCGTCGTCAACACGGCGATCAGCCGCGCCCGCCGCAGGGCGATCCTGCACGTCTTCCCGGCCCCCGCACTCCCGGAGACCCCCGCCGGGGACGACCTGACGGGTGTCGAGCTCCGTCCGCTCCTCATGGACGGCCTGCGCGCCCTGCCCCCGCGCCAGCGGGCGGTGCTCGTCCTGCGCTTCTGGGAGGACATGACCGAGGCACAGACGGCCGAGACGCTCGGCTGCTCGGTGGGCACGGTCAAGAGCCAGGCCGCCAAGGGACTGGCCCGTCTGCGCGCCCTGATCGGCGCCGAGCTCTTCACGGAGGTGATCCGCCATGCCGAGGCTTGAGGACGAACTGCGCGCCGCCATGGCCGCCGAGACCGCCGGCCTGGGCGCCGCCCCGGACCTGGCGGACCGGGTCGTACGGCTCTCGCGCCGCCGCCGCAGGAGGCTCCTGACCGCGGGTACGGCCCTGGTGGCCGCCGTGCTCGCCGCCGGGACGGTCATCCCGGGACAACTGATCGGCGCGCAGAGAGACCCGGTCGCGGCCGCGGAGCAGCCCGCACGCGCGGACGCGGATCTGAACGCCGTGGAGGACGTCGAGGCCCGGTACCTCCCGGCGGGGCTGGGGGCGCCGCTGGCCGGTTCCGGCTCCGCCGGGAAGCTCGACGTCGCCACGCTGAGCTGGGGATCCGGTGACGGCCTGGTGCGGCTCAGCAAGTACAAGAAGGCCCTACCGGCAGGGCCCGGCCGGATCACGTCCCTCGGGCTGATCCCCGGCGGCAAGGCGGCCTCGATCCGCGGCAGGCCCGGGCTGGTCTCGCCCGACGGCCTCGACCTGCTCTGGCACGAGCGTGACGACGTGGTGCTGCGGGTGACGGTCGGCGCCGACCACCGGGACGAGCTCACGCGCATCGCCGAGGGGCTCTGGTTCCCCGACCCGACCGGCTCCGGCGGCGGCACCCTGGAGGGCGTCAGGATCGCCGACCTGCCGGACGGCGTCTACCTGGACCGCGAGGTCCCCGCCTCCTCCACCGAACCGGTCACCCGCAAGGAATGGAGCGGTCAGGGCGGCCGGGTCAGATTGAGCGTGGTACGGGGGGAGAACGCCGCCGACCTGGACGCGCTCAGGACGTGGCTGGAGCGGACCGACGGCTTCGAGGCCGTCCGCAGCCGGGAGGCCGTCCTGCGGACCGCGCCCGCCTGGGAGGGCACCACGGGCGAGAAGGGATGGGGCGGCCGCCCGCGCGCGGTGCTCTGGCACGACAGGCCGGGACTCGGATTCCTCCTGGAGGTCGCCCCGGGGATGGAGAAGGCGCTCGACGAGATCATCGCCGGCCTCGGCCGGGATCCGGAACCGGACGACCGGCTCTGCGAGGCCCCGGCCGCCGGGAAGGCGGCGGACGTGCTCCCCGGCGTGATCGTCCCGCGGATCCCGGAGCGCCTCACCGCGGGCGCCGGCTTCACCGACCTGGAGTCGCTGAGCGAACCGGAGAAGGTCACCGTCCGGGGCCACGGATGGTCGGACGAGCGCAGCGTGGAGGAGGGCGGCAGCGCGCTGAGCGTCGGGGTGGTCTGCGGGGTCGCCACGGAGCGGGAGCTGCGCGCCCTGGTCGGCCACGCCCGCCGTGCGGCGCCTGTCCGGGGCCGGCCCGCCGTCGAGTGGGTCAACGAGCTGTACGGCGGGGGCCGGTTCGTGATGTGGCTGGAGCGGCCGGGGGCGGCGATCTTCGTCGGCGCCACCCCCGACCTCGAGGCCGAGGCCGGACGGATCGCCGAGGAGATCCGGCGGGAGCGGTGACGCCGGGGCGGCGTCCGCCGGCCTCACGGCGCCGGTCGAGGTCCGGCCGGGCGCGCGCCCGGCCGGCTCCCGGAGGCGGCGGGAGGGCTCAGGACGGCCCGGAGCGCGCTTCCAGCGCGGCGGTGCGCTGCGCGAGGCCCTCGCGCAGCAGGTGCCGCAGCTCGGGGCCCTCGATGACGGCCGAGACCGGCAGCTTGCCGAAGCCGAGCCGGGTGAGCACCCAGAGCTCCTTGCGCCCGATCTCCTCGGTGAACCGGTCGTCGAACTCCTCGGGGACGTCGTCCGGCTCCTCGGCCCGGTAGGCCGCGAAGTTGTCGGGGATGCGCATGCCGTCCCCCTCAGGGGAGAAGACGTCGGCGAACTCCTCGGCCGGGGGGCGTCCGGAGAGGTTCCTCAGCGAGAGGGCGAAGCCCAGGAAGTCACCGATGACCCGGTCAGGGTCATCGGTGACGGTGTAGAACGGGCTTTCGAGGTGAACGGTGCGCATACCGCTGGACGGTACACGGGCGCCGCTCCGCCGCGGGGCCGGCACCCGTTCCCCGGGTCCGCCGGCCGGCCGCCCCGGTCCCCGGCGCCACTCCGCGCCGGGGCCGGCGACCGGCCGCCGGAGGTCATCCGGAGGCCGGTCGCCGGCCCCGCGGCGGATGCGCCCGAGCCTGTTCCGCGACCGTCGGCCGGTCCCGGAGGGCGGCCGCGGGCGTCCGGCTCCGTACGGTCCCGGCGGAGGGGGTCCCTAGCGGGCGTCGCCCAGGAACTTGGCCACCCGGCTGACGCCCTCGACGAGGTCCTCGTCGCCGAGCGCGTAGGACAGGCGGAAGTAGCCCGGGGTGCCGAAGGCCTCGCCGGGGACGAGGGCGACCTCGGCCTCCTCCAGGATGATCTCGGCGAGCTCGGCGGAGGTCTGCGGGCGCCTGCCGGCGAACTCCTTGCCCAGCAGCTCCTTGACCGAGGGATAGGCGTAGAAGGCGCCCTTCGGCTCGGGGCAGACCACGCCCGGGATCTCGTTGAGCATGCGGACCATGGTCTGGCGCCGGCGGTCGAAGGCCTCCCGCATCCGGGCCACCGCGGACAGGTCGCCGGTGACGGCGGCCAGGGCAGCGGCCTGGGCCACGTTGGAGACGTTGGAGGTGGCGTGCGACTGCAGGTTGGTCGCGGCCTTGACGACGTCCTTGGGGCCGATCAGCCAGCCCACCCGCCAGCCGGTCATCGCGTAGGTCTTGGCGACGCCGTTCAGCACGACGACCTTGTCGCCCAGCTCGGGGACGGCGGTGGCGATGCTGGAGAAGCGCGCGTCGCCGTAGGTGAGGTGCTCGTAGATCTCGTCCGTGACGACCCACAGGTCGTGCTCGGCGGCCCAGCGGCCGATCGCCTCGACCTGCTCCGGGCTGTAGACCGCGCCGGTCGGGTTGGAGGGGGAGACGAACAGCAGGGCCTTGGTGCGGTCGGTGCGCGCGGCCTCCAGCTGCTCCACGCTCGCCAGGTAGCCGGTGGTCTCGTCGGTGACCACGTCGACCTGGACGCCGCCGGCCAGCTTGATGGCCTCGGGGTAGGTCGTCCAGTACGGCGCGACGACCAGGACCTCGTCACCCGGGTCGAGCAGCGTGGCGAACGCCTCGTAGACCGCCTGCTTGCCGCCGTTGGTGACCAGCACCTGGGTCGCGTCCACCCGGTAGCCGGAGTCGCGGAGGGTCTTGTCGGCGATGGCCTGCTTGAGCTCGGGCAGACCTCCGGCGGGCGTGTACTTGTGGAAGCGGGGGTTCCGGCACGCCTCGACGGCGGCCTCGACGATGTAGTCCGGGGTCGGGAAGTCCGGCTCGCCGGCGCCGAAGCCGATGACCGGGCGGCCCGCCGCCTTCATCGCCTTGGCCTTGGCGTCCACGGCGAGCGTGGCGGACTCGGAGATCGCGGATATGCGCGCGGAGATGCGAGGACGGGTCATACCCCCATGGTTACAGACCCGTCGCCCCGCTTCCGTCCGGATCCACCATGTGGACGGCGCGCACGGGCCGCCTGGGGAGTCCATGACCCGCCCGTTGCCCATCCTGTGACCTGCGGGATCCCGATCCGGTTCGACGTGGCGGCCATTCCTGCGTAGACTCCCGCATGGTCTTACCGCCGCACGCGTGTTCGGCGGTCAAGTCCGATGGGCCACGGACAAACTTCGGGTCAACCGAGGTATGGTGGTTCATGTCTTAGGGCACTAGCGCAATTGGTAGCGCACCGGTCTCCAAAACCGGCGGTTGGGGGTTCGAGTCCCTCGTGCCCTGCGAGAGCGGTCCGCGCATCAGGGCGTCTAGCGCGCCGCGGATATGCGTTGGATACGACGGATCAGGTGAGGACTGTGGCGATCGACACGCGCGGCGAAACCGCAGACAAGCCGAGCGGTGAGAAGAAGCCCAAGCGCACTTCTCCTGCGCTCTTCTACCGGCAGATTGTCGCTGAGCTGCGCAAGGTCATCTGGCCCACGCGCAAGGAACTCATTTCTTACACCATCATCGTCCTGGTCTTTGTTCTGATCATGGTCGGGATCGTGTCCGGGCTCGATGCTCTGTTCACCGAGGGCGTTCTGAGGATCTTCGGCGGAGCCGAGTAGCCGGCGTCCGGCGGGTGCCCCGCCGGGATCCCGTCCCTCCGCACGTCCAGTAGCCCATCGACGAAAAGAGAAAGAGCCACCGTGTCCGAGTCTTCACAGTCGGCCGGCGAGTCCCGCGAGGAGTGGGAGGGCCAGCCGGAAGAGGCCGTCGACGCCGCGGAGGAGTCGCTCGACGAGTCCGCGGAGACTCGCGACGAGACCGCGGAGGCCGACACCGGGGATGCCGGGGAAGAGGCCGAGCAGGCCCCCGCCGGTGGCGTCGACGAGGACGGTGACGTCGTTCCCGACGTCGACCCGGTCGAGGAGTTCAAGCGCCAGCTGCGCGGCCAGTACGGCGAGTGGTACGTCATCCACTCCTACGCCGGCTACGAGAACCGCGTGAAGGCCAACATCGAGACCCGCACGCAGTCCCTCAACATGGAGGACTACATCTTCCAGGTCGAGGTGCCCACGCACCACGTGACCGAGGTGAAGAGCGGCAAGCGCCAGCTGGTCAAGGAGCGCGTGCTGCCCGGCTACGTGCTCGTCCGGATGGAGCTCACCGACGAGTCCTGGTCGGCGGTGCGGAACACGCCCGGCGTGACCGGCTTCGTCGGCCTGTCGAACAAGCCGAGCCCGCTGAGCATCGACGAGGTCGCCAAGCTGCTGGCCCCCGAGCCCAGCGAGGAGACCAAGAAGACGACCGTCAAGGCCGCCGCGGCCACCGTCGACTTCGAGGTGGGCGAGTCGGTCACCGTCATGGACGGTCCCTTCGCCACGCTGCCCGCGACGGTCAGCGAGATCAGCGCCGAGTCGCAGAAGCTCAAGGTGCTGGTGTCGATCTTCGGTCGCGAGACCCCGGTCGAGCTCTCGTTCAACCAGGTCTCCAAGATCTGAGACGGTCGCGTAGACTTCATCAGTCTGCCCCGTGTTCGCGGGGATGTCCTCGAAGCCGCCGCGGCACAGGCGCGTGCCCGGTCGCGGTCGGCCCCGCCTGCGCGGGTCTCGGGGACACCATGTGAGAAGAGAAGGACCCGGAGAGAATCATGCCTCCCAAGAAGAAGATCGCGGCCTTGGTGAAGGTTCAGCTTCCCGCTGGCCAGGCCACGCCCGCCCCGCCGGTCGGTACCGCCCTCGGTCCGCACGGTGTCAACATCATGGACTTCGTCAAGCAGTACAACGCTGCGACCGAGGCCCAGCGCGGGAACATCATCCCCGTCGAGATCACCATCTTCGAGGACCGCAGCTTCACCTTCATCACGAAGACGCCGCCGGCGCCTGAGCTGATCAAGAAGGCCGCCGGTGTGGCGAAGGGCTCGGCCGTCCCGCAGAAGGACAAGGTCGGCAAGCTGACCAGGGAGCAGCTGCGCCAGATCGCCGAGACCAAGATGAAGGACCTCAACGCCAACGACATCGAGGCGGCGGAGAAGATCATCGCCGGCACCGCCCGGTCGATGGGCATCACGATCGCCGACTAGGCGTCGACCACCACAGACTCGAACCGCGAGTGGGAGGGCCAGGCGCTGGCCCGCACCACGGACACTCGATCCACAGGAGTGAGCAAGTGAAGCGCAGCAAGGGCCACCGCAACGCAGCGGCCAAGGTCGACCGCGAGAACCTCTACAGCCCGGTCGAGGCGGCCAGGCTGGCCAAGGAGACCAACGTCGCCAAGTTCGACGCGACCGTCGAGGTCGCCCTGCGGCTGGGCGTCGACCCCCGCAAGGCCGACCAGATGGTGCGCGGCACCGTCAACCTCCCGCATGGCACCGGCAAGACCGCCCGGGTCCTGGTCTTCGCGACCGGTGACCGTGCCGAGGAGGCCCGCGCCGCGGGTGCCGACATCGTCGGCGCCGACGAGCTGATCGACGAGGTCGCCAAGGGCCGCCTCGACTTCGACGCGGTCGTCGCCACCCCGGACCTCATGGGCAAGGTCGGCCGCCTGGGCCGCGTCCTCGGCCCGCGTGGTCTGATGCCGAACCCCAAGACCGGCACCGTCACCCCGGCCGTCGGCAAGGCCGTCACCGACATCAAGGGCGGCAAGATCGAGTTCCGTGTCGACCGGCACGCGAACCTGCACTTCATCATCGGCAAGGTGTCGTTCGGTGAGCGTCAGCTCGTCGAGAACTACGCCGCCGCCCTCGACGAGGTGCTGCGTCTCAAGCCGTCGGCCGCCAAGGGCCGCTACCTGAAGAAGGTCACCTTCTCCACGTCCATGGGCCCCGGCATCCCGGTCGACCCGAACGTGACGCGGGCGATGACCGCCGAGCTCGACGCCTGATCCGTCAGACGTACGCCGTAGAAGGACCTCAGCCGAATGGCCATTCGGCTGAGGTCCTTTCTCGTTCTCCCGGACGAAGCGCCCCTCCCTCCCCGGACATAGGCTCGTTGCAGGTTCCGGGGAAACGAAGGAGTGTGAGACGGATGCGCCGATTGGCTCCCGCGCTGGCGCTGGGAACGGCCGCGCTGATCGGGGTGGCGGGGTGTGCCGCGGGACAGGGCACCGCCTCCCTCGGGAACGTGAGACTCGCCGCGGCCGAGGCGGTGCAGGCGAGCGCCCAGAAGGCCGAGGAGGTCACCTCCTACACCGCCGACCTGGTGTTCGACGCCACCGGCGGGCAGGAGAGGTCCGGCAAGATCCAGGGCAGGATGGTCTACCAGAGCAAGCCGCAGCTGGCGACCGACATCACGCTGGACGTGATCTCCTTCGGCGGGCAGAACGTGCCCGGCGGGGCGCGGGTGATCCTGCTCGGCGACACGGTCTACGCGAAGTCGGAGCTGCTGAGCAGGTTCACCGGCACGGGCAAGCCGTGGACCAAGGTGTCGACCGCCGACCTGGAGGCCGGGGAGCGGGCGGGGGCCGAGGAGGCCCTCGCGCAGGCCCGGCAGTTCGACCTGCCCGGCACCGTCAAGCTGCTGACCGCCTCCAAGGACGTCAAGGCGGTCGGCACGGAGACGGTCGGCGGGGTGGAGACCACCCACTACAGCGGGACCTTCCCGGTGGCGGAGGCCGTGCAGGCGCTCGCCCCGCAGGAGCGCGAGCGGCTCCAGAAGGACCTCTCGCAGGCGAAGAACGTGAAGTTCGACCTGTGGGCCGACGCGCAGAACCTGCCCCGCAAGGTGACGCTCAGCGGCTCGGAGGACGGCGCCTCCTTCACCATGGCGGCGCACCTGACGGGGTTCAACGAGCCCGTCACGATCACGGCCCCGCCCGCCGACCAGGTGGGCGGGCTGCCCGAGGGCGCCGGCGCGCCGCCGGCGGGCACCGGGCGCGACTGAGCCCGGATGCGGCCCGCGCCCCGGGACTGTCCGGCCGGGGCGCGGGCCGCATCCGTTCCCCGCTCCCCGCGGGATCCGGACACGACGCGCTCCCACCATGCCGGGTGTCTCGATTTGGCATGTGTTCACCATGGAGCGTAAGCTGTCGACGCCGAAGACCGCCGGTCGTCGCCTGGCCTCATGGCCTGGCGGCCCAAGGATCCACGACTGTGGACGGCCCGCGTAGGTGTGATGTGAGTTTTCATCTGGATTGACTTCCTTATGTGAGCCCCGTGCGCCTATGCCGGGGCTTGTTCGCGTCTTGGGGCCTTTGCCGGCGGCACATCTGGAAGGAGGCCCATGGCGAAGGCGGAAAAGGCGACGGCTGTAGCCGAGCTGAAGAGCAGCTTCGAAGGCTCCAGCGCTGCCGTTCTGACCGAGTACCGCGGTCTCACCGTCGCCCAGCTCAAGGAGCTGCGCGTCTCTCTCGGTGAGAATGCGAAGTTCGCCGTGGTGAAGAACACGCTGACCAAGATCGCGGCCAACCAGGCCGGGATCAACCAGCTCGACGACCTGCTCGCGGGCCCGTCGGCGATCGCGTTCGTCAACGGCGACGTGGTCGAGGCTGCGAAGAGTCTGCGTGACTTCGCCAAGGCCAATCCCCTCCTGGTCATCAAGGGCGGCGTCGTCGACGGTAAGGCGATGACCCCGGCCGAGATCACCAAGCTTGCCGACCTGGAGTCGCGTGAGGTCCTCCTCGCGAAGCTGGCCGGTGCTCTGAAGGCGAAGCAGTCTCAGGCCGCCGCCGTCTTCAACGCGCTGCCCACCAACATGGCTCAGCTGGCCGAGGCTCTGCGCGCCAAGCGCGCCGAGGCGGGCGAGTAGGTCCGCGCGAGCGGTCGCAGGGGATTAGCGCATACGTACCGCGGTCCCAGTTCTTTAGTTAGTCAGATCCATACGGAGGAAATCATGGCGAAGCTCAGCACCGACGAGCTGCTCGACGCTTTCAAGGAGATGACCCTCCTTGAGCTGTCCGAGTTCGTGAAGGTCTTCGAGGAGACCTTCGACGTCAAGGCCGCCGCCCCGGTCGCCGTCGCCGCCGCCCCGGCCGCCGCCGGTGGTGCCGCCGGCGCCGAGGAGGCCGAGGAGCAGGACGAGTTCGACGTCATCCTCGAGTCCGCCGGTGACAAGAAGATCCAGGTCATCAAGGAGATCCGCGCCCTGACGAGCCTGGGCCTCAAGGAGGCCAAGGACCTGGTCGACGGCGCTCCGAAGCCGGTCTTCGACGGCAAGGTCAACAAGGAGCAGGCGGAGAAGGCCAAGGCCGCCCTCGAGGGTGCCGGCGCCACCGTCACCGTCAAGTAATCTCGGCTCCACCGCGGAAGAGCGGGTCCACCAGGTGCCGGTGGACCCGCTCTTCTCGTGTTCTCCGGAGGTGCGGCGGCGACCGGCGCACCGCGCCTCCTTGTTGTTGGACTGATGGTCTGATAACCATGCCGTAACGGTCGGTGGACCGGCGGGGGCCGCCCGGCCGGTCGGGGGGTCCGTCGCCGCGGGCGAACCGGTCTTGTGGAGGACGGCACGTGGGCGTGGAAGTCGTGGTCGAGGGCCTGACGAAGTCGTTCGGCAGGCAGGTGATCTGGGAGGACGTCACGCTGACGCTCCCGGCCGGTGAGATCTCGGTGCTGCTCGGCCCGTCCGGGACCGGCAAGTCCGTCTTCCTGAAGACCCTCGTCGGCCTGCTGCGGCCCGACCGCGGCCACATCTGGATCGACGGCCGCGACCTGGCCGACTGCAGCGAGGGCACGCTGTACGAGCTCCGCCGGTTGTTCGGCGTGCTCTTCCAGGACGGGGCGCTGTTCGGCTCGCTCAACCTCTACGACAACATCGCCTTCCCGCTGCGCGAGCACACCAGGAAGAGCGAGACCGAGATCCGCCGGATCGTGATGGAGAAGATGGAGCTCGTCGGGCTGGTCGGCGCGGAGGGCAAGCTCCCCGGGGAGATCTCCGGCGGGATGCGCAAGCGCGCGGGCCTGGCCCGGGCCCTGGTCCTCGACCCCGAGATCATCCTGTTCGACGAGCCCGACTCCGGCCTGGACCCGGTCCGCACGGCCTACCTGAACCAGCTCATCGTGGACCTCAACGCGGAGACCGAGGCGACCTTCCTCATCGTCACGCACGACATCAACACCGCCCGGACGGTCCCCGACAGCATCGGCCTGCTGTTCCGGCGGGAGCTGGTCATGTTCGGGCCGCGCGAGATGCTGCTGTCCAGCGACGAGCCGGTGGTGCGGCAGTTCCTCAACGCCCGCCGGCACGGCCCGATCGGCATGTCGGAGGAGAAGGACGTCTCCGAGTTGGAGGCCGAGGCGCAGATGGGGCACGACCCGGGCGGGCTGCCGCCGATCCCGCCCCAGCTCATGCCGAGCGGGAACCGCCTGCGGCGGACGCAGCGCCCGCCGGGCGCGTGGCTGGCGGCCAACGGCGTCATCCCGCCGCCGAACTCGTTCGTGGACGAGCGGGGCCGCGACTGGCGGGAGGAGTACCCCCGGTTGATCGCCGCCCACGTCGACGGCGTGAGGTGAGGCCGTCCGAGGCGGGAGCGGCGCCCGCCGTACCCGGCCCGCGCGCCGGGCGCGCGACGGGACCCCTGCGGCGCGCGACGGGATCCCCGCGGCGACGGTGCGCGGGCGAGGTCCCGGAAGGCGCCGATGAGGGGCCGTCCGCCGGGTTATGATCCGGCGACCGGGGCCCTTTTCCCGGTCCGTACGGCGGGCCCGCCCGCACGGGCGGCCGGCGGGGCCGCGGTCCACCGTCCGGCCGCGCGACGGGAGACGACGCATGGCAGTGGAGGCGCCCCCCCGCTGGATGAGGATCGCCGTGCCCGTGCTCGGGCTGCTGATCGTGCTGCTGCTCGCCGCGGCCTTCTGGACCGGCGGACGGCTCCGCGACGCCCAGGCGGCGGCGGACGACCGCGAGGCGGCGCTGCGGGCCGCCGGGACGCACGCCGTCAACCTGCTCTCGGTCGGCCACCGGACCGTCGACGCCGACATCAGGCGGATCCTGGACACCTCCACCGGGCAGGCCAGGGCCGAGTACTCCAGGAACGCCTCGGCGCTGAAGGAGACCACGACCAGGGACAAGGTCGTCCAGACGGGGGCGCTGCGCGCCGTGGGGCTGGTCTCGCTGGAGGGCGGCACGGCCCGGGTGATGGTGGTCGGGGACGCGGTGATCGAGTGGGACGGCGGGGGGAACGCGCCGCAGGAGCGGTTCTACCGGTGGACCATGGAGGTCACCAGGACCGGCGGGAGGTGGCTGGTGTCGAAGGCGGAGATGGTCCCGTGAGGTGGGTCTTCCTGCTGGTGGCCGGGGCCCTGGCGGCGGTGGCGCTGGCCCTGGCGGTGGCGGTGGGCGTCATGCTCGCCGACCTGGGGCGGCTGCGCGCGGACGAGGAGGCGGGCAGGCAGGCCCTGGCGGCGGCGCGGTCCGTGGCCCCGGACATGCTGTCGTACGACTATCGTACGATCGAGCAGGATCTCGCGAGGGCCGCGGGATACGCCACCGGAGAGCTCACGGAGCACTACAGGAGGCTCTCCGCCACCCTTGCCCCGTCGGCCAGGCGGCAGCGGACGGTGCAGTCCGCGACGGTCGCGGGCGCGGCGGTGGAGTCCGCCGGGCCGGACCGGGCGGAGGTGCTGTTGTTCGTGAACATGAGCACGTCCAGGACCCCGTCCGGCGAGGAGGCGCCCCGGCGGCGGGTCAGCCAGAACCGCGCCCGGTTCGTGATGGTGAAGCAGGACGGCCGCTGGCTGGTCGCGGGGCTGTCCACGCTGCTCGGGGATCCGCCGCCGCTGTGATCTCCCCGGTCGGGCACGGCGCGTTAGCTAATTGTTAGCAAATCCTGTGTTTGAGAAGCGTGAGCCCGCGGGTACATGGACCACGGCAGTGTCGATCGTCGGTCGGATATCGGCCGGCATTGGAGCCGCGGGGCCTCGGGGCGTTAGCCTCTCCGGGGCGCGGGCATCGTCTGGAGGCGGCGGTGCGCGCGACCGGACGAGGGGAGAAGTCCCAGCGTCCCGGCCGTTTTCCGGCTGAAATGTCGGCCCTTGGGCTTGACGGATCGGCTCCGACGGGCGATGCTGCGACCAACGTGGAGCGTGCAGCGAGAGTGAAGTGGACAGGTGTATGCCGTTCGGCTACACTGCCCCTTTGCGCTGCCCTTTGACGACCCGCTTCTTTTGGTGCTCCGATGCATGGTCGTCTGGCGTGCGTGTAGTCAGTCCGCCGCGAGCCCTCGGAAGGACATCTGTTGGCAGCCTCGCGCAACGCCTCCGCCGTACCCGCCGGTCCCCGTCGTGTGTCTTTCGCACGGATCCAGGAGCCGCTCGAAGTTCCTGACCTTCTCGCTCTGCAGACCGAGTCCTTCGACTGGCTGCTCGGCAACGAGAAGTGGAAGGCCCGGGTCGAGGCGGCTCGCCAGGCCGGGCGCAAGGACGTTCCGGCCCAGTCGGGTCTCGAAGAGATCTTCGAGGAGATCAGTCCCATCGAGGACTTCTCCGGAACCATGTCCCTGTCGTTCCGGGACCACCGGTTCGAGCCGCCGAAGTACTCAGTCGATGAGTGCAAAGACAAGGACATGACCTACTCCGCCCCGATGTTCGTCACGGCGGAGTTCATCAATAACACCACTGGTGAGATCAAGAGCCAGACCGTGTTCATGGGCGACTTCCCGCTCATGACCGGCAAGGGCACCTTCATCATCAACGGCACCGAGCGTGTCGTGGTCTCCCAGCTGGTCCGGTCCCCGGGCGTCTACTTCGATCGCAGCATCGACAAGACCTCCGACAAGGACCTGTACGGCTGCAAGGTGATCCCCTCCCGGGGCGCCTGGCTCGAGTTCGAGATCGACAAGCGCGACAGCGTCGGCGTCCGCATCGACCGCAAGCGCAAGCAGGCCGTCACGGTCCTGCTGAAGGCTCTCGGCTGGACGAACGAGCAGATCCTGGAGCGTTTCGGTCAGTACGAGTCGATGCGGGCCACCCTGGAGAAGGACCACACGGCCGGCCAGGACGACGCCCTGCTCGACATCTACCGCAAGCTGCGTCCGGGTGAGCCGCCGACCAGGGAGTCGGCGCAGACCCTGCTGGAGAACCTCTACTTCAACCCCAAGCGCTACGACCTCGCCAAGGTCGGCCGCTACAAGATCAACAAGAAGCTCGGCGTCGACGCCGAGATCACGCAGGGGACGCTGACCGAAGAGGACATCGTCGCCACCATCGAATACCTCGTGAAGCTGCACGCGGGCGAGACCTCGATGACCGGCGCCGGAGACCGGGAGATCGTCGTCGAGACCGACGACATCGACCACTTCGGCAACCGCCGCCTGCGCACGGTCGGCGAGCTCATCCAGAACCAGGTCCGCCTGGGCCTGGCCCGCATGGAGCGCGTCGTCCGCGAGCGGATGACCACTCAGGACGTCGAGGCGATCACGCCGCAGACCCTGATCAACATCCGCCCGGTCGTGGCGTCGATCAAGGAGTTCTTCGGCACCTCCCAGCTGTCGCAGTTCATGGACCAGACCAACCCCCTGGCCGGGCTGACGCACAAGCGCCGCCTGTCCGCGCTGGGCCCCGGTGGTCTGTCCCGCGAGCGCGCGGGCTTCGAGGTCCGCGACGTGCACCCCTCGCACTACGGCCGCATGTGCCCGATCGAGACGCCGGAAGGACCGAACATCGGTCTGATCGGCTCGCTGGCCTCCTTCGGCCGGGTCAACTCCTTCGGCTTCGTGGAGACGCCGTACCGGAAGGTCGTCGACGGCCGGGTCACCGACCAGGTCGAGTACCTCACCGCCGACGAGGAGGACCGGTACGTCATCGCGCAGGCGAACACGCCGATCAGCTCCGACGGCACCTTCCTCGCCGACCGCGTGCTCGTCCGCCGCAAGGGCGGCGAGTTCGAGTCCGTGCGGGCCAACGAGGTCGACTACATGGACGTCTCGGCGCGCCAGATGGTGTCCGTCGCGACCGCCATGATCCCGTTCCTCGAGCACGACGACGCCAACCGTGCGCTCATGGGCTCCAACATGCAGCGCCAGTCGGTGCCGCTGCTCAAGAGCGAGGCGCCGCTGGTCGGCACCGGCATGGAGTACCGCGCCGCCACCGACGCCGGCGACGTCATCACGGCCGAGAAGGCCGGCGTGGTGGAGGAGGTCTCGGCCGACTACATCACCGTGATGAACGACGACGGCACCCGGACCACCTACCGGGTCGCCAAGTTCAAGCGCTCCAACCAGGGCACCTGCTTCAACCAGAAGCCGATCGTCGCCGAGGGCGACCGGATCGAGGCGGGCCAGGTCATCGCCGACGGTCCCTGCACCGACAACGGCGAGATGGCGCTCGGCAAGAACCTCCTCGTGGCGTTCATGCCGTGGGAGGGCCACAACTACGAGGACGCCATCATCCTGTCCCAGCGCCTGGTGCAGGACGACGTCCTCTCCTCGATCCACATCGAGGAGCACGAGGTCGACGCCCGCGACACCAAGCTGGGCCCGGAGGAGATCACCCGGGACATCCCGAACGTCTCCGAGGAGGTCCTGGCCGACCTCGACGAGCGCGGCATCATCCGCATCGGCGCCGAGGTCGTCCCCGGCGACATCCTCGTCGGCAAGGTCACCCCCAAGGGCGAGACCGAGCTGACCCCGGAGGAGCGGCTGCTGCGCGCGATCTTCGGTGAGAAGGCCCGCGAGGTCCGCGACACCTCCCTGAAGGTGCCCCACGGTGAGCAGGGCAAGGTCATCGGTGTCCGCGTGTTCAGCCGCGAGGAGGGCGACGAGCTTCCCCCGGGCGTGAACGAGCTGGTCCGCGTCTACGTGGCCCAGAAGCGCAAGATCACCGATGGTGACAAGCTCGCCGGCCGCCACGGCAACAAGGGTGTCATCTCCAAGATCCTGCCGGTCGAGGACATGCCGTTCCTGGAGGACGGCACCCCGGTCGACATCATCCTCAACCCGCTGGGCGTGCCCGGCCGGATGAACGTCGGCCAGGTGCTGGAGACACACCTCGGGTGGATCGCCGCCAGAGGATGGGACATCTCCGGCATCGAGGAGGCGTGGGCGGAGCGGCTGCGCGACAAGGGCTTCGGCCAGGTCGAGCCGCGCACCAACGTCGCCACCCCGGTGTTCGACGGCGCCAGCGAGGAGGAGATCGTCGGTCTCCTCGACAACACCCTGGTCACCAGGGACGGCCAGCGGATGGTCGGGCCGAACGGCAAGGCCCAGCTCTTCGACGGCCGGTCCGGCGAGCCGTTCCCGCACCCGATCTCGGTCGGCTACATCTACATCCTGAAGCTGCTCCACCTGGTCGACGACAAGATCCACGCGCGGTCGACCGGCCCCTACTCCATGATCACGCAGCAGCCGCTGGGCGGTAAGGCCCAGTTCGGCGGCCAGCGCTTCGGTGAGATGGAGGTGTGGGCGCTGGAGGCGTACGGCGCCGCCTACGCCCTTCAGGAGCTGCTGACGATCAAGTCCGACGACGTCCTCGGCCGCGTGAAGGTGTACGAGGCCATCGTCAAGGGCGAGAACATCCCCGAGCCGGGCATCCCCGAGTCGTTCAAGGTCCTCATCAAGGAGATGCAGTCGCTGTGCCTCAACGTCGAGGTGCTCTCCAGCGACGGCATGTCCATCGAGATGCGGGACACCGACGAGGACGTCTTCCGCGCGGCGGAGGAGCTCGGCATCGACCTGTCCCGGCGCGAGCCGAGCAGTGTCGAAGAGGTCTGATCTAGAAGCTGAGGAGGGGAACACAAGTGCTGGACGTCAACTTCTTCGACGAGCTTCGGATCGGCCTCGCGACGGCTGACGATATCCGCCAGTGGTCGCACGGCGAGGTCAAGAAGCCCGAGACGATCAACTACCGGACCCTCAAGCCGGAGAAGGACGGGCTCTTCTGCGAGAAGATCTTCGGTCCGACCCGGGACTGGGAGTGCTACTGCGGCAAGTACAAGCGCGTCCGCTTCAAGGGCATCATCTGTGAGCGCTGCGGCGTCGAGGTGACCCGTGCCAAGGTGCGCCGTGAGCGGATGGGCCACATCGAGCTGGCCGCGCCCGTCACGCACATCTGGTACTTCAAGGGCGTGCCGTCCCGTCTGGGATACCTGCTCGACCTGGCCCCGAAGGACCTGGAGAAGGTCATCTACTTCGCGGCCTACATGATCACGCATGTCGACAAGGAACTGCGTGAGCGCGACCTGCCGTCGCTCGAGGCGAAGATCTCCGTCGAGCGCCAGCACATCGAGCAGCGCCGGGACGCCGACATCGAGGCCCGGCAGAAGAAGCTCGAGGCCGACCTGGCCGAGCTGGAGGCCGCCGGCGCCAAGGGCGACCAGCGCCGCAAGGTGCGCGAGGGCGCCGAGCGCGAGATGCGCCAGCTCCGCGACCGGGCCCAGCGCGAGCTGGACCGGCTCGAGGAGGTCTGGAGCCGCTTCAAGAACCTCAAGGTCCAGGACCTCGAGGGCGACGAGCTGCTCTACCGCGAGATGCGCGACCGCTTCGGCCGCTACTTCCGCGGCGGCATGGGCGCCCAGGCGATCCAGGAGCGCCTGTCCAACTTCGACCTCGAGGCCGAGGCGGAGAACCTGCGGGAGACGATCCGCAGCGGCAAGGGCCAGAAGAAGGCCCGCGCGCTCAAGCGGCTCAAGGTCGTGTCCGCGTTCCTCAACACGAGGAACTCGCCCAACGGCATGGTCCTCGACTGCATCCCGGTCATCCCGCCGGACCTGCGCCCGATGGTGCAGCTCGACGGCGGCCGGTTCGCGACCTCGGACCTGAACGACCTGTACCGCCGGGTGATCAACCGGAACAACCGCCTCAAGCGTCTGCTCGACCTCGGCGCCCCCGAGATCATCGTGAACAACGAGAAGCGGATGCTCCAGGAGGCCGTCGACGCGCTGTTCGACAACGGCCGCCGCGGCCGCCCGGTCACGGGCCCCGGCAACCGCCCGCTGAAGTCCCTCAGCGACATGCTGAAGGGCAAGCAGGGCCGGTTCCGCCAGAACCTCCTGGGCAAGCGCGTCGACTACTCCGGCCGTTCGGTCATCGTCGTCGGCCCGCAGCTGAAGCTGCACCAGTGCGGTCTGCCCAAGCAGATGGCGCTGGAGCTGTTCAAGCCGTTCGTGATGAAGCGCCTGGTCGACCTGAACCACGCGCAGAACATCAAGTCGGCCAAGCGCATGGTCGAGCGCGCCCGCCCGGTCGTGTGGGACGTCCTCGAAGAGGTCATCACCGAGCACCCGGTGCTGCTCAACCGCGCGCCCACCCTGCACCGCCTGGGCATCCAGGCCTTCGAGCCGCAGCTGGTCGAGGGCAAGGCCATCCAGATCCACCCGCTCGTCTGCACCGCGTTCAACGCGGACTTCGACGGTGACCAGATGGCCGTGCACCTGCCGCTGTCGGCCGAGGCGCAGGCCGAGGCCCGCATCCTGATGCTGTCGACCAACAACATCCTCAAGCCGGCCGACGGCAAGCCGGTGACGATGCCCACCCAGGACATGGTCATCGGTCTGTACTCGCTGACCACGGCCAAGGAGGACGACGAGGGCGCGCTGGGCGCGGGCCGGGTGTTCGGCTCGGTCTCCGAGGCGCTCATGGCCTTCGACCGGCGCGAGCTGGACATCCAGGCCAAGATCCAGGTCAGGATGAAGGGCGACGTCCCGCCGCCCCGCGAGTGGGCGGCCCCCGAGGGCTGGGAGCCGGGCGAACCCTACCGCCTGGAGACCACGCTGGGCCGGTGCCTGTTCAACCAGACGCTCCCGGCGAACTACCCCTTCGTCAACTTCCAGGTCGGCAAGAAGCAGCTGTCGGCCATCGTCAACGAGCTGGCGGAGACCTACCCGAAGGTCGAGGTCGCGGCCGCGCTGGACGCGCTCAAGGACGCGGGCTTCTACTGGGCCACCCGGGCCGGGGTGACGATCTCGATCGAGGACGTCGTCGCGCCGCCGAACAAGGCCGAGATCATGGAGTCGTACGAGCGCCGGGCCGACAAGGTCCAGCGGGAGTACGAGCGCGGTCTCATCACGGACGAGGAGCGCCGTCAGGAGCTCATCGAGATCTGGACGCACGCGACCAGTGACGTGACCGAGGACATGCAGAAGGCGTTCCCGAAGAACAACCCGGTCTGGATGATGGTCCAGTCGGGCGCCCGAGGAAACCTGATGCAGGTCCGCCAGATCGCCGGCATCCGCGGTCTGGTCTCCAACACCAAGGGTGAGACGATCCCGCGGCCGATCAAGGCCTCGTTCCGCGAGGGCCTGTCGGTGCTGGAGTACTTCATCTCCACCCACGGACAGCGGAAGGGTCTGGCCGACACCGCGCTGCGGACCGCCGACTCGGGTTACCTGACCCGTCGTCTGGTGGACGTCGCGCAGGACGTCATCATCCGCGAGATCGACTGCGGCACGGACCGCGCGGTCCCGCTGCACGTCGGCGAGCGCGACGCCCAGGGCAACCTGGTCAAGGCGGAGAACGCCGAGAGCAACGTGCACGGCCGCATCCTGGCCGAGGACGTCGTGGTGGACGGCAAGGTCATCGCGGCCGCCGGCATCGACATCAACGACAACCACGTGACCGCGCTGGTCGAAGCCGGGGTGGAGACGGTCCGCACCCGCAGCGCCCTGGTCTGCGAGGCCAAGATCGGTGTCTGCGCCATGTGCTACGGCCGTTCGCTCGCGACCGGCAAGCTCGTGGACGTCGGCGAGGCGGTCGGCATCATCGCCGCCCAGTCGATCGGTGAGCCCGGTACCCAGCTGACGATGCGCACCTTCCACACCGGTGGTGTGGCGGGTGCCGACATCACCCACGGTCTGCCCCGTGTCCAGGAGCTCTTCGAGGCGCGCATCCCCAAGGGCGTCGCCCCGATCAGCGAGGCCGAGGGCCGGGTCCGCATCGACGAGACCGACAAGACCCGGAAGATCGTGATCGTGCCGGACGACGGTTCCGACGAGATCGCGTACCCGGTGTCGATGCGCTCGCGCCTGCTGGTCTCCGAGGGGGAGCGGGTGAAGGTCGGCCAGCAGCTGGTCGCCGGTGCCGTCAACCCCAACGAGGTGCTGCGCATCCTCGGCCCGCGGGCCGTGCAGCTGCACCTGGTGGCCGAGGTCCAGCAGGTCTACCGGTCGCAGGGTGTGTCGATCCACGACAAGCACATCGAGATCATCGTCCGGCAGATGCTCAAGCGCGTGAACGTGCTCGAGTCCGGTGACACCGACATGCTGCCCGGCGAGCTCGTGGAGCGGCCGCGCTTCGAGCGGCTGAACCGCGAGTGCGTGGCGGAGAGCGGCACGCCGGCCTCCGGCCGTCCGGTCCTCATGGGCATCACCAAGGCCTCGCTCGCCACCGAGTCCTGGCTGTCCGCGGCGTCCTTCCAGGAGACGACCCGAGTGCTCACCGACGCGGCGATCCACGCCAAGTCGGACTCGCTGCTCGGCCTGAAGGAGAACGTCATCATCGGAAAGCTCATCCCGGCCGGTACCGGCATGCCGCAGTACCGCAACATCCGGGTCGAGCCCACCGAGGAGGCCAAGGCCGCGATGTACACGGTCGGCGGCTACGACGGCTCGGCGGCGGACTACACCTTCGGCTCGGGCTCCGGGGAGGCCGTGCCGCTGGAGGAGTACGACTTCGGTCAGTACAACCGCTGACGGCGGCGCCCCTGCCGGTGCGTTCGACACGGGGCGCGGGGGCCCCGAGGGGGCCCGGCGCCGGG
>NZ_BAAAUT010000006.1:0-38806 GCF_039534085.1 Planomonospora alba | reverse complement strand
GATAAAAACGGATAAAGAAGACCCATAGAGGGACCCGGGCGCCGTGTCCGTCTATGGGTCTTCTTTATCCGTTTTTATCCGCTATATCCGTTGGTCTGGCTTGACCCGATCTTTGCGGCGAAAGCTGTACGTTATGAGGAGAACGGCCGGAGGGGTCATCCGGAGCGGGTAAACTCCTGAGGGGATCTGACGTGATCGGCCGGTGGACCGGTCGCGGAAGCCATGATCACGAATGCGGACGTCCGCGCCGCTGCCCGGCCGGGTGTGACGTTTTGACGTGTCGCACTTGACTGGGTAGTCTCTCTCTTCGTGCCCGTGGCTTCATGGGCCCTTCACGCGTGCGCGTCGGCAGGTTTCCCGCGGGGAGTCGACAGGGGCGCCGTGTGAATTCCCTCCGCCGGCCCGGCCCGTTCCGGGGTGTGGCGCGACAAGAGCGCGACACGCCCGACCGCGTGGGTCGGAGCGGACGGAAAAACAGCAGGTCATGACACCGGCAGTACCTGCGAAATGCACGACCATTCGAATCACCGGCAAGCACGAACGGAGACGCGGTGCCTACGATTCAGCAGCTGGTCCGCAAGGGCCGCCAGGACAAGGTCACCAAGACCAAGACACCGGCGCTCAAGGCCAGCCCCCAGCGACGCGGCACCTGCATGCGCGTTTACACCACGACCCCCAAGAAGCCGAACTCCGCGCTCCGCAAGGTCGCGCGTGTCCGGCTCACCAACGGCATCGAGGTCACGGCCTACATCCCGGGTGTCGGCCACAACCTCCAGGAGCACAGCATCGTGCTCGTCCGCGGTGGTCGTGTGAAGGACCTGCCGGGTGTTCGCTACAAGATCATCCGTGGTTCGCTGGACACCCAGGGCGTTCGCAACCGCAAGCAGGCCCGTAGCCGTTACGGCGCGAAGAAGGAGAAGTAAGAATGCCTCGCAAGGGTTCTCCTGGCCGCCGTCAGCTCATGGCTGACCCGGTCCACAACTCGCCGTTGGTCACCGCGCTCATCAACAAGGTGCTCCTGGACGGCAAGCGCTCCATCGCGCAGTCGATCGTCTACGGCGCCCTCGAGGGGTGCAGGGAGAAGACGGGCAACGACCCGGTCGTCACCCTGAAGCGCGCGCTGGACAACGTCAAGCCGACCCTCGAGGTCCGCAGCCGCCGGGTCGGCGGCGCCACCTACCAGGTCCCGGTCGAGGTCCGCGCCGCGCGCAGCACCACCCTGGCCCTGCGCTGGCTGGTGCAGTACGCCCGGGCCCGCCGCGAGAAGACGATGACCGAGCGCCTCATGAACGAGCTCCTCGACGCCAGCAACGGCCTCGGTGCGAGCGTCAAGAAGCGCGAGGACACCCACAAGATGGCCGAGTCCAACAAGGCCTTCGCCCACTACCGCTGGTAACAGCGGGTCCGACGAGACGACGAGGACGCGAGAGAAGTGGCCACCACGACCGCTCTTGACCTGGCCAAGGTCCGCAACATCGGGATCATGGCCCACATCGACGCGGGCAAGACCACGACGACCGAGCGCATCCTGTTCTACACCGGCATCACCTACAAGATCGGTGAGGTCCACGAGGGCGCAGCCACGATGGACTGGATGGAGCAGGAGCAGGAGCGTGGTATCACCATCACCTCCGCCGCGACCACCTGCGAGTGGCTCGGCCACACGATCAACATCATCGACACGCCGGGGCACGTGGACTTCACCATCGAGGTGGAGCGTTCGCTGCGCGTCCTCGACGGTGCCGTCGCGGTGTTCGACGGTGTGGCGGGTGTCGAGCCCCAGTCCGAGACGGTCTGGCGCCAGGCCGACCGTTACGAAGTGCCCCGCATCTGCTTCGTCAACAAGATGGACCGGGTCGGCGCGGAGTTCCACCGCTGCGTCGACATGATGGTCAGCCGGCTGAACGCGACCCCCGCGGTCATCCAGCTTCCCTGGGGCGTCGAGGCGGGCTTCAAGGGCGTCATCGACCTGGTGAAGATGAAGGGCCTGCTCTGGAGCGCGGAGACGGCCAAGGGCGAGATGTACGAGACCGTGGACATCCCGGCGGACTACGCCGAGACCGCCCGCGAGTGGCGTGACAAGCTCGTCGAGACCGTCGCCGAGAACGACGACCAGCTGATGGAGCTCTTCCTGGAGGGCGTCGAGCCCACCGAGGAGCAGCTGGTGGCGGCCATCCGCCGCGCCACGCTGGCCAGCGCCGTCAACCCGGTCCTGTGCGGCACCGCGTTCAAGAACAAGGGCATCCAGCCCCTGCTCGACGCGATCGTCGCCTACCTCCCCGCGCCGACCGACATCCCGGCCTTCAAGGGTCACTCGGTCAAGGACGAGGCGGAGGTCGTCGAGCGTCACGCGGACGTCAACGAGCCGTTCTCGGCTCTGGCCTTCAAGATCATGAGCGACCCGCACCTGGGCAAGCTCACCTACATCCGCCTCTACTCGGGCACGCTCGAGGCCGGCTCCAGCGTCATCAACGCTGGTAAGGGCAAGAAGGAGCGGATCGGCAAGATCTACCAGATGCACGCGAACAAGCGCGAGGAGCGCTCGTCCGCGCACGCCGGTCAGATCGTCGCCGTCATGGGCCTGAAGGACACCACCACCGGTGACACCCTGTGCGACCCGGCCAACCCGGTCGTCCTGGAGTCCATGACGTTCCCGGCCCCGGTCATCAACGTCGCGATCGAGCCCAAGACCAAGGGCGACCAGGAGAAGCTCAGCACCGCCATCCAGCGGCTGGCCGAGGAGGACCCGTCCTTCCAGGTCCGCCGGGACGAGGAGACCGGTCAGACGGTCATCTGGGGCATGGGCGAGCTCCACCTGGAGATCCTTGTCGACCGGATGCGCCGCGAGTTCAAGGTCGAGGCCAACGTCGGCCGCCCGCAGGTGGCCTACCGTGAGACCATCCGCCGCAAGGTGGAGAAGGTCGAGTACACGCACAAGAAGCAGACCGGTGGTTCCGGTCAGTTCGGTCGCGTCATCATCGACCTGGAGCCGCTCGGCGAGGGCAACGACGGCTACGAGTTCGTCAACGCCGTCACCGGTGGCCGCATCCCGCGGGAGTACATCCCGTCGGTCGACGCGGGATGCCAGGAGGCCGCCGAGTTCGGCGTGCTGGCCGGCTACCCGATGGTCGGGGTGAAGGTCACCCTGCAGGACGGTGCCTACCACGAGGTGGACTCGTCCGAAATGGCCTTCAAGATCGCTGGCTCGATGGCCTTCAAGGAGGCCGCGCGCAAGGCGGACGCCGTAATCCTGGAGCCGGTGATGGCCGTCGAGGTCACCACCCCCGAGGACTACATGGGTGACGTCATCGGTGACCTCAACGGTCGCCGCGGGCAGATCCGTGCGATGGACGAGCGCGCAGGCGCCCGTGTCATCCAGGCGCTCGTGCCCCTCTCTGAGATGTTCGGCTACGTGGGTGACCTCCGTGGCAAGACGCAGGGACGTGCGAGCTTCAGCATGCAGTTCGACTCCTACGCGGAAGTGCCCCAGCACATCGCCAAGGAGATCGTCGCGAAGGTCCGGGGCGAGTAGTTCTCCGCCGGCCCCCTCGGGGGCCGGCTGTCCCGAACCCGAGTGAACAGACGAAAGTCAAGTCAGAATCTCTAAGGAGACAGACCAGTGGCCAAGGCCAAGTTCGAGCGGACCAAGCCGCACGTAAACATCGGCACCATTGGGCACATCGACCACGGCAAGACCACTCTGACCGCGGCGATCACCAAGGTGCTCCACGAGCGTTACCCTGAGCTCAACGAGGCGACCCCGTTCGACAAGATCGACAAGGCGCCCGAGGAGAAGGCCCGCGGTATCACCATCTCCATCGCCCACGTCGAGTACCAGACCGAGAAGCGCCACTACGCCCACGTGGACTGCCCCGGTCACGCCGACTACGTCAAGAACATGATCACCGGTGCGGCCCAGATGGACGGCGCGATCCTCGTGGTCGCCGCCACCGACGGCCCGATGCCGCAGACGAAGGAGCACGTCCTCCTGGCCCGCCAGGTCGGCGTTCCCTACATCGTCGTGGCCCTCAACAAGGCCGACATGGTCGACGACGAGGAGATCCTGGAGCTCGTCGAGCTCGAGGTCCGCGAGCTGCTCTCGGCTCAGGAGTTCCCCGGCGACGACGTGCCGGTCGTGCGCGTCTCCGCTCTGAAGGCCCTCGAGGGCGACCAGAAGTGGGGCGACAGCATCATCGAGCTGATGAACGCCGTCGACGAGAACGTGCCGGAGCCGACCCGCGACATCGACAAGCCGTTCCTGATGCCGATCGAGGACGTCTTCTCGATCACCGGTCGCGGCACCGTCGTCACCGGCCGTATCGAGCGCGGCATCATCAAGGTCAACGAGACCGTCGACATCATCGGCATCAAGCCGGAGAAGACCACCACCACGGTCACCGGTGTCGAGATGTTCCGCAAGCTGCTCGACGAGGGCCAGGCCGGTGACAACGTCGGTCTGCTCCTCCGCGGCATCAAGCGCGAGGACGTCGAGCGCGGCCAGTGCATCATCAAGCCGGGCACCACGACCCCGCACACCGAGTTCGAGGCCCAGGTCTACATCCTGGCCAAGGACGAGGGCGGCCGCCACACGCCGTTCTTCAACAACTACCGTCCGCAGTTCTACTTCCGTACGACTGACGTGACCGGTGTCGTCCACCTGCCCGAGGGCACCGAGATGGTCATGCCGGGCGACAACACCGAGATGCGTGTCGAGCTCATCCAGCCGATCGCGATGGAGGAGGGCCTCAAGTTCGCGATCCGTGAGGGTGGCCGCACCGTCGGTGCCGGCAACGTCACGAAGATCCTCAAGTAGTACGACCGCGGAGCGGCGGCCGGCCCTCCACCAGGAGGCCGCCCGCCGCACCACGCGGGGGCTCCCGCAGTCCTCGCGAGCGCCCCACGAACCGTGATCTCGCAGCTGTTTCGGCCGTGGAAGTGACCGAAGCAACTGCCAGATCACGGAAGAAAGCGCAGACCGGAAGCGTCTGCTACGTGGGACCCAGGGAGAGGGAGTCGAGCCGGGCACGGCCGGGCCGTCGAGGACGGACCGGAAACGTGCACGGTGAGACGGACTCGACCCGCATATAGCGGCCACCGGCCGCATGTAACTTTTTCAGACGACAGCGAAGGACACCGAGGCCATCATGGCGGGACAGAAGATCCGCATCCGGCTCAAGGCCTATGACCACGAGGTCATCGACAGCTCGGCCAAGAAGATCGTCGAGACGGTGACGCGGACTGGCGCTAAGGTCGCGGGCCCGGTTCCGCTGCCGACGGAGAAGAACGTGTACTGCGTCATCCGCTCGCCGCACAAGTACAAGGACAGCCGCGAGCACTTCGAGATGCGCACGCACAAGCGGCTGATTGACATCATCGACCCGACGCCGAAGACGGTCGACTCGCTCATGCGACTCGACCTCCCCGCCGGCGTCGACATCTCGATCAAGCTCTGAGGGAACGCACTGACATGGCTAAGCAGATCAAGGGCGTCCTGGGCAAGAAGCTCGGCATGACCCAGGTCTTCGACGCGGACAACCGAATGGTCCCGGTGACCGTGGTCGAGGCCGGTCCGTGCGTCGTGACCCGCGTCCGCACCCCCGAGAAGGACGGCTACTCCGCCGTTCAGCTCGGCTTCGGGCAGGTCGACCCGCGGAAGGTCAACAAGCCGCTCGGCGACTACCTGCGCAAGCACGACATCACCCCGCGCCGTTACTTCGCGGAGATCCGCACGGACGACGCGAGCGAGTACACCATCGGCCAGGAGATCACCGCCGAGGCGTTCGAGGCCGGCCAGTTCGTCGACGTGACGGGCAAGAGCAAGGGCAAGGGCTTCGCCGGTGTCATGAAGCGCCACGGCTTCGGCGGTCTGGGCGCCTCGCACGGTACCCAGCGCAAGCACCGCTCGCCGGGCTCCATCGGCGGCTGCGCCACCCCGGGCCGCGTCTTCAAGGGCCTGCGCATGGCCGGTCGGATGGGCAACGTCCGCACCACCATCCAGAGCCTGAAGGTCCACGCCGTGGACGCCGAGAAGGGCCTCATCCTCATCAAGGGTGCGGTTCCCGGTGCCAACGGCAGCCTGGTCCTCATCCGCACCGCTGCCAAGAAGGGGGCTGCCAAGTGAGCACCATTGACGTCCTCGACGCCAGCGGCGCCAAGGCCGGCTCGGTCGACCTGCCGGAGGACATCTTCGGCAGCAAGGTCAACATCCCGCTGATCCACCAGGTGGTCGTGGCCCAGCTCGCCGCCCGCCGGCAGGGCACCCACAAGGCCAAGACCCGCGGCGAGGTCAGCGGCGGCGGCAAGAAGCCGTACCGCCAGAAGGGCACCGGCCGCGCCCGCCAGGGTTCGACCCGCGCGCCGCAGTTCACCGGCGGTGGCACCGTCCACGGCCCGGTCCCGCGCGACTACTCGCAGCGGACCCCCAAGAAGATGAAGGCCGCCGCCCTGCGCGGGGCCCTCTCCGACCGGGCGAACGGCGGCCGCGTCCACGTGGTCAGCGGCCTGGTCACCGGCGACACCCCCAAGACCAAGGCGGCCCTCGAGTCGCTGCGGAAGATCACGCAGGCCCGTAGCGTCCTGGTCGTCGTCGACGAGGGCGACGAGCTCACGTGGCTGAGCCTGCGCAACGCCCCGGAGGTCCACCTGCTGGACGCCGGGCAGCTCAACACGTACGACGTGCTCTGCTACGACGACGTCGTTTTCACTCAGGAGGCGTACGACCAGGTCGTCGCGCGTCTGAGCAAGAGCGGGAAGGAAGACGCCTGATGGAGAAGATCGCCGACCCGCGTGACATCATCATCAAGCCGGTTGTCTCCGAGAAGAGCTACGGCCTGATCGACGAGCACAACAAGTACACGTTCCTGGTGCGGAAGACGGCCAACAAGACGCAGGTGAAGATCGCCATCGAGCAGATCTTCGGCGTCAAGGTGGCGAGCGTCAACACCATCAACCGCCAGGGCAAGCGCAAGCGGACCAAGTTCGGCTACGGCCAGCGCCCGAGCACCAAGCGTGCGATCGTGAGCCTGGTCGAGGGCGACCGGATCGACATCTTCGGTCAGGGCTGACCCGCTCGCAGTAAGTACGCGCCGAGCGCCCCCCGCCGGGAGGCGGGGGGCCTTCGGCCGGATAACCGACGAAGGATGAACGAAAAAGATGGGCATCCGTAAGTACAAGCCGACGACCCCGGGTCGCCGCGGCGCGAGTGTCTCGGACTTCGCCGAGATCACCCGCAGCCGGCCTGAGAAGTCGCTGCTTGCCCCCCTGCACAGCAAGGGCGGCCGCAACGTCCACGGCCGGGTCACGACCCGCCACCAGGGCGGCGGGCACAAGCGCGCCTACCGGATCATCGACTTCCGGCGCCACGACAAGGACGGGATCCCGGCCAAGGTCGCTCACATCGAGTACGACCCGAACCGCACCTCCCGCATCGCGCTGCTGCACTACGCCGACGGGGAGAAGCGCTACATCCTCTGCCCGACCGGCCTGAAGCAGGGCGACAGGATCGAGAACGGCCCCGCGGCCGACATCAAGCCGGGCAACTGCCTGCCGCTGCGCAACATCCCGACCGGTACCTTCATCCACGCGGTGGAGCTCCGTCCGGGCGGCGGCGCCAAGCTGGGCCGCTCCGCCGGTGCGCAGATCCAGCTCCTCGCCAAGGAGGGCCAGTACGCCACGCTGCGTATGCCGTCCGGTGAGATGCGCCAGGTCGACGTCCGCTGCCGGGCCTCCATCGGGCAGGTCGGCAACGCCGAGCAGGCCAACATCAACTGGGGTAAGGCCGGCCGTATGCGGTGGAAGGGCAAGCGCCCCACCGTCCGCGGTGTCGCGATGAACCCGGTCGACCACCCGCACGGTGGTGGTGAGGGTAAGACCTCCGGCGGTCGTCACCCGGTCAACCCCAAGGGCAAGCCCGAGGGCCGGACCCGCGCGGCGAACAAGGCCAGTGACCGCCTGATCATCCGTCGTCGGACCAAGCGGAAGAAGCGGTAGGAGCAGCCGAAATGCCACGTAGCCTTAAGAAGGGTCCCTTCGTGGACGACCACCTGATGAAGAAGGTGGACGCCCAGAACGAGAAGGGCACCAAGAACGTCATCAAGACGTGGTCGCGGCGCTCCATGATCGTGCCCGACATGATCGGCCACACGATCGCCGTGCACGACGGCCGCAAGCACGTCCCGGTGTTCGTCACCGAGGCGATGATCGGTCACAAGCTCGGGGAGTTCGCGCCCACGCGTACGTTCCGCAGCCACGTCAAGGAAGACCGCCGCAGCCGGCGGTAAGCGCCTGGGGAGGGGAAGTCCCGCCGGGCGGATCGGGAGGCGCCAGCCGTACCGATCCCCTCAGAGCGGGACGGACTCGACCGATACGAAGCAGAAGGTTAAGAGGAGTAAGCGATGGAAGCCAGGGCTCAGGTGCGGTTCGCGCGCCACACGCCCATGAAGGCCCGCCGCGTGGTGGACCTCATTCGCGGGCTGCCCGCTTCGGAGGCGCAGGCCGTGCTGCAGTTCGCTCCCCAGGCGGCGAGCGAGACCGTGTACAAGGTGCTCTCCAGCGCCATTGCGAACGCGGAGCACAACTTCAACCTCGACCGTGACACGCTCTTCGTGAGCCGTGCCTGGGTCGACGAGGGCCCGACCCTGAAGCGGTTCCGTCCCCGCGCGCAGGGCCGTGCCTATCGGATCAACAAGCGGACGAGCCACATCACCGTGATCGTGGAGTCCCGCGAGCCGAAGGGGAGGACCCGCTAGTGGGTCAGAAGGTCAACCCGCACGGGTTCCGCCTCGGCGTCACGACCGACTTCAAGAGCCGGTGGTATGCCGACAAGCTCTACAAGTCGTACGTCGCAGAGGACGTGGCGATCCGCCGCATGCTGAAGAAGGGCATGGAGCGGGCCGGCATTTCCAAGGTCGAGATCGAGCGGACCACCGACCGGGTTCAGGTCGACATCCACACCGCCCGTCCGGGCATCGTCATCGGCCGCCGCGGCGCCGAGGCGGACCGGATCCGGGGCGACCTCGAGAAGCTGACCAAGAAGCAGGTCCAGCTGAACATCCTCGAGGTCAAGAACCCCGAGATCGACGCCCAGCTCGTCGCCCAGGGCGTGGCCGAGCAGCTGTCCAGCCGTGTCTCGTTCCGGCGGGCCATGCGCAAGGCCATGCAGTCGGCGATGAAGAGCGGCGCCAAGGGCATCCGGGTGCAGTGCTCCGGCCGCCTGGGCGGCGCCGAGATGTCCCGCTCGGAGTTCTACCGCGAGGGCCGCGTGCCCCTGCACACGCTCCGCGCGGACATCGACTACGGCCTCTACGAGGCCCGCACCACCTTCGGCCGCATCGGCGTGAAGGTGTGGATCTACAAGGGCGAGGCTCCGACCAGCCGCGCCGAGCGCGAGGCGGCCGCCGCCGGTGCCCGTGCCGGCCAGCGTCGCGAGCGCGACGACCGTCGTGGCGGTGCCGACCGTCCGCGTCGCGGCGGTGACCGCCCGCGTCGCGGCGGCCGCGGTGACCGCGCCCCCAGGACCGAGGCGGCTTCGCAGGCCGCCCCCGAGACCGGCCCGGCTGCGCAGCCGGGTGCTGAAGGGAGCTGACCATGCTGATCCCGCGCAGGGTCAAGCACCGCAAGCAGCACCGGCCCGACCGCAGCGGTGCCGCCAAGGGCGGCACGCGCGTCGTGTTCGGCGAGTTCGGCATTCAGGCGCTTGAGCACTCCTACGTGACCAACCGCCAGATCGAGTCGGCTCGTATCGCCATGACCCGGCACATCCGCCGTGGCGGCAAGGTGTGGATCAACATCTACCCGGACCGTCCGCTCACCAAGAAGCCGGCCGAGACCCGTATGGGTTCCGGTAAGGGTTCGCCGGAGTGGTGGATCGCCAACGTCAAGCCCGGCCGCGTCATGTTCGAGCTCTCGGGTGTCGCCGAGCCCGTGGCCCGCGAGGCCATGCGCCGTGCGATGCACAAGCTCCCGATGAAGTGCCGGTTCGTCAAGCGTGAAGTGGGTGAGGCGTGATGGCTAAGGGCCTGACCGCCGGTGAGCTGCGGCTCGAGGACCAGGACACCCTGGTCCAGAAGCTGAAGGAAGCCAAGGAGGAGCTGTTCAACCTCCGCTTCCAGGCCGCGACCGGCCAGTTGGAGAGCCATGGGCGGCTGCGCGCCGTCCGCCGCGAGATCGCCCGTATCTACACCGTGATGCGCGAGCGGGAGCTCGGCATTGTGACGGTTGAGAAGGAGTCGAGCGATGGCTGAGGCAACGGAGAGCACGACCAGGGCGCGGAACTACCGCAAGACCCGCGAGGGTCTGGTCGTCAGTGACAAGATGGACAAGACCGTCGTCGTCGCTGTCGAGGACCGCGTCAAGCACCCGCTGTACGGCAAGGTCATCCGTCGGACGACCAAGTACAAGGCGCATGACGAGGCCAACGCCTGCGGCGTCGGCGACCGCGTCCTCCTGATGGAGACCCGGCCGCTCTCGGCCAGCAAGCGCTGGCGGGTCGTCGAGATCCTCGAGAAGGCCAAGTAAGCAACGCGCCTCGTGGGGGGTGGCAGGTCCACCCCCCACGATGGCGTCCAAGGGTGTGGGGGTCCGCCCCCGCACCGCCTGCGGCGGCGGTCCGCACGGGGCGGGGAGACCCGCCCGGGCGGGCTGTGGCCGGGGGAAAAAGACCACAGCAGGTTCCGCAAGGCTCATCCGCCCAGGATGAGAACCGGCGAGACACACAGGAGTAGACGTGATCCAGCAGGAGTCGCGACTCAAGGTCGCCGACAACACGGGTGCGAAGGAAGTCCTCTGCATCCGTGTGCTCGGCGGCTCGGGTCGGCGCTACGCGGGTATCGGCGATGTCATCGTCGCCACAGTCAAGGACGCCATTCCTGGCGGCACTGTGAAGAAGGGCGACGTCGTCAAGGCCGTCGTCGTCCGCACGGTGAAGGAGCACCGCCGGCCCGACGGCTCCTACATCCGCTTCGACGAGAACGCCGCGGTCATCATCAAGGACAGCGGTGACCCTCGCGGCACGCGTATCTTCGGTCCGGTCGGCCGCGAGCTGCGTGACAAGAAGTTCATGCGCATCATCTCGCTCGCGCCGGAGGTGTTGTAAATGCCGAAGCTGCACGTGAAGAAGGGTGACCTGGTCCAGGTCATCGCCGGTAAGGACAAGGGTGCCAAGGGTCGTGTGATCGCCGCTCTTCCGCGCGAGGACCGCGTGGTGGTCGAGGGCGTCAACATGATCAAGAAGCACTCCAAGGAGACCCTCCAGGGCCCGCGCGGCGCCAAGACCGGCGGCGTGCAGACCATGGAGGCCCCCATCCACGTGAGCAACGTCAAGAAGCTCAAGGATGACGAGAAGCCCGCGAAGAAGGCCGACAAGAAGGCCGACGAGTCGGGTGAGGACAACTGATGACTGCGACTTCCGAAGAGCGCACGCTCCCTCGCCTCAAGCAGCGCTACCGCGAAGAGATCGCTGCGAAGCTGCAGCAGGAGTTCGGGATCCCGAACGTCATGCTGATTCCCACGATCACCAAGATCAAGGTGAACATGGGCGTCGGCGAGGCCGCTCGCGACTCCAAGCTGATCGAGGGTGCCGTCCGTGACCTGACGGCCATCACCGGCCAGAAGCCGGCCGTGGTGCGGGCCCGCAAGTCCATCGCGCAGTTCAAGCTGCGGGAGGGCATGCCGATCGGCGCGCACGTCACGCTGCGCGGTGACCGCATGTGGGAGTTCCTGGACCGTCTGCTGTCCCTGGCGCTTCCCCGCATCCGCGACTTCCGCGGCCTGTCGCCGAAGCAGTTCGACGGCAACGGGAACTACACCTTCGGTCTCACCGAGCAGGTCATGTTCCACGAGATCGACCAGGACAAGGTCGACCGGCAGCGTGGCATGGACATCACGATCGTGACCACCGCCAAGACCGACGAGCAGGGCCGGGCGCTGCTGAAGCACCTCGGCTTCCCCTTCAAGGAGGCCTGATCATGGCGAAGACGTCGCTGAAGGTCAAGGCCGCTCGCAAGGCCAAGTTCGAGGTCCGGGCCTACACCCGGTGCTCGCGCTGTGGCCGTCCCCGCGCCGTGTTCCGGAAGTTCGGCCTGTGCCGCATCTGCTTCCGCGAGATGGCGCACCGGGGCGAGCTGCCCGGCATCACCAAGTCGAGCTGGTAGCCTCCCGCGCGGTCCCGTGCCGGCACGGGACCGCGCGGCGCCAGCCGTAGCAGAGAAGTCATATTCACCGGGCGCTGCCGTAGACGAGCGCCCATGACCACACCGAAGGTCCCTTGGGGAAACCGCGGTGAGGAAGGCCACCGGCCATGACGATGACCGACCCGATCGCAGACATGCTGACGCGTCTGCGTAACGCGAACTCGGCGTACCACGACACCGTGGCCATGCCGTACTCGAAGATCAAGGCGCACATCGCCGAGATCCTCCAGCAGGAGGGTTACATCCAGGCCTGGAGCGTCGAGGACGCCAAGGTCGGAAAGAACCTCGTGGTGGAGCTCAAGTTCGGGCCGAACCGGGAGCGTTCGCTCTCGGGCCTGCGCCGGGTTTCCAAGCCCGGTCTGCGGGTCTATGCAAAGAAGGACAACCTGCCCCGGGTCCTGGGCGGACTGGGCGTCGCGATCATCTCGACGTCCGGCGGCCTCATGACCGACAAGCAGGCCGGCAAGCGTGGTGTGGGCGGGGAAGTCCTCGCCTACGTTTGGTAGAAGGGAGGCATACAGCATGTCGCGAATCGGACGGCTGCCCATCCCTGTACCGAACGGCGTCGACGTCACCATCGACGGTCAGGATGTCACGGTCAAGGGTCCCAAGGGCACGCTCTCTCACACGGTCTCCGAGCCCATCAAGGTCGAGCGGGCCGAGGACGGCACTGTCGCCGTCACGCGCCCCAACGACGAGAACAAGAACCGTGCGCTGCACGGTCTGTCCCGCACGCTGATCGCCAACATGGTGACGGGCGTGACCCAGGGCTTCTCCAAGACCCTGGAGATCGTGGGCGTCGGTTACCGCGTCCAGGCCAAGGGCCCGACGCAGCTCGAATTCTCCCTGGGCTTCAGCCACCCGGTGATCGTGGACGCCCCCGAGGGCGTCACCTTCCGCGTCGAGAAGCCGACGCTGTTCCACGTGGACGGCATCGACAAGCAGAAGGTCGGCGAGATCGCCGCGAACATCCGCAAGCTGCGCAAGCCCGACCCCTACAAGGGCAAGGGCGTGCGTTACCAGGGCGAGGTTATCCGCCGCAAGGTCGGAAAGGCTGGTAAGTAGGCATGGCTGGCAAGACTGCGTTCGGCAAGCACACGGCCGCCCGCGCCGTCTCGCGGGCCCGCCGCCACGGCCGCGTCCGCAAGAAGGTGGTCGGTACGGCCGCGCGCCCGCGCCTGGTCGTCAACCGCTCCACCCGACACCTGTTCGTGCAGATCGTCGACGACACCCAGGGCCACACGCTGGTGAGCGCCTCCACCATGGAGAGCTCCCTGCGCTCGGCCGAGGGCGCCAAGACCGACAAGGCGAAGCAGGTCGGCGAGCTCATCGCTCAGCGGGCCAAGGCTGCCGGTATCTCCGCGGTCGTGTTCGACCGCGGTGGCAACCGCTACGCAGGCCGCATCGCGGCCCTCGCGGACAGCGCACGCGAAGGCGGGCTGGAGTTCTGATGACTCCGTCCCGAGGATCGCATCTGATGGCCCGTATGACGAATGAGAAGAGGAACCACTGATGGCCGGAGCTCCGCGTCGCGGTGGCGCCGCCGGTGGCGAGCGGCGTGACGGTCGTCGTGACGACCGCCGCGGTGGCAGCGCTGACAAGGGCGTCTCGTACATCGAGCGCGTCGTGAAGATCAACCGAGTGGCCAAGGTCGTGAAGGGCGGTCGGCGCTTCAGCTTCACCGCCCTGGTCGTCGTCGGCGACGGCAACGGCATGGTCGGCGTCGGTTACGGCAAGGCCAAGGAAGTCCCCGCGGCCATCGCCAAGGGTGTCGAAGAGGCGAAGAAGCACTTCTTCCGGGTGCCCCGCATCCAGGGCACCATCCCGCACATCGTGCAGGGTGAGGAGGCCGCGGGCGTCGTCTTCCTGCGCCCGGCCTCGCCGGGTACCGGTGTCATCGCCGGTGGTCCGGTGCGCGCCGTGCTGGAGTGCGCCGGCATCCACGACGTCCTGTCCAAGTCGCTCGGCTCGGACAACCCGATCAACATCGTGCACGCCACGGTGGCCGCTCTGAAGGGCCTCAGCCGGCCCGAGGAGATCGCCGCCCGCCGGGGTCTGCCGATCGAGGACGTCGCCCCCAAGGCGATGCTCAAGGCTCGTGCCGAGGGCATGGCGGAGGCCGCGGCGGCGAAGGCGGTGAGCTAGGCGATGGCGCGTCTGAAGATCACGCAGGTCCGCTCGAAGATCGGCGGCAAGCAGAACCAGCGCGACTCGCTGCGCTCGCTCGGTCTGAAGCGAATCGGTGACGTCGTCGTCAAGGAGGACCGCCCGGAGATCCGCGGCATGGTCGCCGTGGTGACGCACCTCGTCACCGTGGAAGAGGTCGACTAGACATGGCAGAGAACACTCCGCTCCGCATCCACCACCTGCGGCCGGCCCCGGGCGCCAACAAGCCGAAGATCCGCAAGGGTCGCGGTGAGGCCTCCAAGGGCAAGACCGCCGGTCGCGGCACCAAGGGCACGGCGGCCCGCAAGGGCGTCGCCCTCGGCTTCGAGGGCGGCCAGGTCCCGCTCCAGCGCCGTCTGCCCAAGTACAAGGGCTTCTCCAACGCCCTGTTCAAGACGACCTACCAGGTCGTCAACCTGGACAAGCTCGGTGAGCTGTTCCCCGAGGGTGGCGACGTCACCGTCGAGGCGCTGGTCGCCAAGGGCGCGGTCCGCAAGAACCAGCTCGTGAAGGTTCTGGGAACCGGCGAGATCTCCGTGGCGTTGAACGTGCGGGCGCACGCCTTCTCCGCCAGCGCCAAGGAGAAGATCGCCGCGGCCGGAGGCTCCGCCTCGGAGCTGTAAGGCCCCGAGCCGTAAGGCACGACACGAGGCGCGGAGGCTCGCTATGGGCCTCCGCGCCTGCGGTGCGTTAGAGTTCGCTGGACAATGGGTGTCAACTCATTTCCACGGACTCGTTGACTTGAGATAGCAAGATGGATCACCCCCGCACCATCGCTGACCGACCACGCCTTTCAGGCGCGCAGGAGGGACCGTGCTGACCGCGTTTACCCGAGCGTTCCGTACGCCGGACCTGCGCAAGAAGTTGCTCTTCACACTGGGCATCATCGCGCTGTTCCGTCTCGGCTCGGTTCTTCCGACTCCGGGTGTTCACACAGAAAACATCGCCCTGTGCCTCAAGGAGGCGCAGGCCGGCGATGCGGGCAATATCTACGGGATGGTGCAGCTCTTCAGCGGCGGTGCGCTGCTGAAGCTGTCGATCTTCGCGCTCGGCATCATGCCGTACATCACCGCGAGCATCATCCTGCAGCTGCTGGTCGTGGTCATCCCCCGTCTCGAAGCCCTCAAGAAGGAGGGCCAGGCGGGCCAGGCCAAGATCACTCAGTACACGCGTTACCTGACGGTCGCCCTGGCGGTCCTGCAGTCGACCGCCTTCATCGCGCTCGCGCGCAGCGGCCAGCTCTTCCCCGGCTGCCGGCAGGACGTCCTGCTGGACCCGGACGACATCTTCTCCATCGTGACGATGGTCACGGTGATGACCGCCGGCACCAGCGTGGTCATGTGGCTGGGCGAGCTCATCACCGACCGCGGCATCGGCAACGGCATGTCCATCCTGATCTTCACCCAGGTCATCGCGGTCTTCCCGTCCGAGCTGCTGAACATCGCCCGCCAGAAGGGCCTGTTCGTCTTCGGCGTCGTCATGGTCGTCGGCATCGCGATGATCGCCCTGGTCGTCATGGTCGAGCAGGCCCAGCGCCGCATCCCGGTGCAGTACGCCAAGCGCATGGTCGGCCGCCGGATGTACGGGGGGACCTCCACCTACATCCCGCTGAAGGTGAACCAGGCCGGCATCATCCCGGTCATCTTCGCCTCCTCGCTGCTCTACCTCCCGCAGCTGGTCACGACGCTCTTCAGCGGCACCGAGAACCCGAACGCGGTCGTGCAGTGGATCCAGCAGAACCTGGTCACCGGCGACACCCCGGCCTACATGATCACGTTCTTCCTGCTGATCGTCTTCTTCACCTACTTCTACGTGTCCATCACCTTCAACCCCGTTGAAGTGGCCGACAACATGAAGAAGTACGGTGGATTCATCCCGGGTATCCGCCCGGGACGCCCGACGGCCGAGTACCTCAGCTACGTACTCTCGCGGCTCACGGCTCCGGGATCGCTCTACCTGGGTCTGATCTCCATGGTGCCGATCGTCGCCCTGGCGCTCGTCGGCGCGAGCCAGAACTTCCCGTTCGGAGGCACGAGCATTCTGATCATGGTGGGTGTCGGTCTTGACACCGTGAAGCAGATCGAGAGCCAGCTGCAGCAGCGCAACTACGAAGGCTTCCTGAAGTAGTGCGCGTCGTGCTGGTGGGGCCCCCCGGAGCGGGTAAGGGGACGCAGGCCCAGTTCATCGCATCGAACCTGTCCATCCCGAAGATCTCGACAGGGGATATCTTCCGTGCCAACGTCTCGGGCGGTACGGAGCTCGGCAAGCTTGCCAAGGAGTACATGGACCGCGGCGACCTCGTGCCCGACGAGGTGACCATCGCGATGGTCCGCGACCGCCTCTCCGAGGACGACGCGCGGGACGGTTTCCTGCTCGACGGCTTCCCCAGGAACGTGCCCCAGGCCGAGATCCTGAAGAAGATGCTCGCGGAGTTCGGGGTCGCGCTGGACGTGGTCCTGGAGCTCGTGGTCGACGAGGACGAGGTGGTCCGCCGGCTGGCGGGCCGCCGTACGTGCAGCCAGTGCGGCCGCATCTGGCACGTCGACTTCGACGACAAGAAAGACGACGTCTGCGACGCCTGCGGCGGCGGCCTCTACCAGAGGGACGACGACAAAGAGGAGACCATCCGGCGTCGGCTGGAGGTCTACCAGGAGCAGACCGCTCCGCTCATCTCCTTCTACGCCGACGAGAAGATCCTCGTCGGGGTGGACGCCGCGGGCCCGGTGGAAGAGGTCACCCGGCGCGCGATGGAGGCCCTGGCGCCCTACGTCGACTGACGATCAGCATCCGGCACGCCACCCGCGGGGAGTCCCCGCGGGTGGCGTGCTGTCGTCAGGAGAAGCTCCTAGGGCACAATCGGGGGAATCGAGTTCCCGAATTGCCCGTTTAATCACCCCAGGGGGTGTGTACGTGTTCAAGAAGAACAGACACGGGATCCAGATCAAGACGCCCGAGCAGCTGGAGAAGATGCGGGCCGCGGGCCTGGTGGTCGGCCGGACGCTGCAGCTGCTGAAGGAGAGCGTGCAGCCGGGGATGACCCCGCTGGATCTCGACGCGATCGCGGAGAAGGCGATCAGGGACGAGGGGGCGATCCCCTCCTTCAAGGGGTACCAGGGCTTCCCGGCGACGATCTGCGCGTCGGTCAACGACGAGGTCGTGCACGGCATCCCGAGCGACCGCAGGAAGCTGCGCGAGGGCGACATCATCTCGATCGACTGCGGCGCCATCCTGGACGGCTGGCACGGCGACTCCGCCGTCACGGTCCCGGTAGGGGAGGTGGCCCCGGAGCTGACCGAGCTGATGCGGGTCACCGAGGAGGCCATGTGGCGGGGCATCGCCGCCCTCAAGGTGGGCGGTCACCTGTCCGACGTCGGGCACGAGGTGGAGAAGTACGTCCGCTCCCAGGGCCGCTACGGCATCCCGCAGGAGTACGGCGGGCACGGCATCGGCACCGAGATGCACATGGACCCCTGGGTCGCCAACCACGGCAAGCCCGGCCGGGGGCCGAAGCTGGAGGCCGGCATGTGCTTCGCGGTGGAGCCGATGGTCAACCTGGGCACCGCCCGGACCAAGGTCCTGGCCGACGACTGGACGGTCGTCACCGTCGACGGGAAGTACTCCGCGCACTTCGAGCACAGCGTCGCGGTGACACATAATGGACCGTGGGTGCTGACCGCGCTCGACGGGGGGAAAGAGCGGTTTGCCGACCTGCTGGGTGAGAGCGCGGGCTAGCGGCGATGCTGCCCGCCACGGCGAGCGGATGTGAGCGATGATGACGGCTGGTCCGCAGATGCGGGCGTCGGACGACGACAGGGACAAGGTCGCCTCGGTGCTCAGGGAGCACTACGCCCAGGGCCGTCTCACCGTCGAGGAGTTCGACGAGCGGCTGGAGCGGCTCTACGCGAGCAAGACGTACGGCGAGCTCGCCGTCCTCACCTCCGACCTGCCCGGCGTCGATCTGCGCAGCCTGCCCGAGGTCCCGTCCGGGCGCCGGCCGGAGCGCCCCGACCCGGGCCGCTCCCAGAAGACGGCCCTGCTCGCGATGTGGACCCCGTGGGCGGTGGCCGGCACGGTCAACTGGGTGGTCTGGTTCTCCATCGGCGCGGGCGACGGCTTCGACTTCCCCTATCCCTGGCCGCTGTGGGTGATGGGCCCCTGGGGGGCGGTCCTGCTGGTCGCCACCGTCCTGATGACGATCGCGGGCGACCGGAAGCCGTAATAGTGCACCCTCGGTGAGCTGTGTGCATTCCTCCGCAGAAGGGCGGATCGAATCTTCCTAACGTGAGCGGTGTCCGAACGACGCAGACCCCTCACAGGAGGAAGACATGAACAAGGTCCGCACCCTTCTCGCCGGCACCGCCGCCGCGGGCGTGCTCGCCGCCGGCCTGGCCGCGGCACCGGCGCAGGCGGCCGCCGCGGGCGCCGCCGCCCCGGCCGCCGTCCAGGGGGCGCAGGCGCCCAAGCACTTCTTCGGCCCCTACCACTCGGGGTTCGGCAAGGGCGAGAGCTTCGGCAGGCGGTCCTCCTTCAAGGGCTACTGGATCCAGCAGGGGGGCCGCTACTGGTTCCACGGCGACCTGTCCGACCGCGACCGCGACCGCCACTACAGCTACGTGTGGTTCAAGTGGCATGACAGGTCCGGCACCCACGTCAAGTACTACAAGACGTTCGGGAGCAGGCACTTCGGCGGGTTCGGCGGATTCAGGAAGAGCCACGGCTTCGACGACTTCAAGATCCGTGTCTGCGAGGGCGTCGACCGCTTCGACGACTGCGGCGGCTGGGGTGACGCCTTCTGACCGGCCGGGACGGCCGATCCGCGGGAGCCCGCCGGTGACACGCTCACCGGCGGGCTCTCCGCTGCTCCCGGCGGGTATGCTGGGCGGAGGTTGTGTCAAGCACCGGCCGTCGGTTTCGCATTTCATCGTCCGGTGTCGTACACTCCTTCTTCGGTTCACTATGACCATTGCGCCTCAGCCGGTGTCGCCGCCGCAGCTCTCATGCGAGGCGCAGGGTCGCGGCTGCTTAGTGTTCCGAAGCCTCAGACGACCGATCAGTGAAACGCGAGGGACATGGCCAAGAAAGACGGCGCCATCGAGATCGAGGGCACTGTGGTTGAGTCGCTCCCGAACGCTATGTTCCGGGTCCAGCTCGACAACGGCCATAAGGTCCTGGCCCACATCAGCGGGCGGATGCGCATGCATTACATCCGGATCCTTCCCGACGACCGGGTTGTCGTCGAACTGAGCCCCTACGACCTCAGTCGTGGGCGGATCGTCTACCGATACAAGTAAGCGTCTGAGGGACGAATAAGGACTATGAAGGTCAAGCCGAGCGTCAAGAAGATCTGCGACAAGTGCAAGGTGATCCGCCGGCACGGTCGCGTCATGGTGATCTGCGACAACCTGCGCCACAAGCAGCGCCAGGGCTAGTCGCGGAAGACAGGTCTCACGGAGTCCGCTCGCAAGAGGCGGACTCGATCCATGTGGGGCCACCGGAGAGGACGTCGTGTCCGCTGCGGCACGGGAGGCGCCGAGCGCCTGCCGGGCCCGGAGGGCGGGGGAGATCCGACCCGGAGAAACGGTAATCGCGGTTCACACCCGCGCAGGCGGTCGGCAGGCCGTACCACGCGGGAGACCCCCGGTCGGAGGCCGGGGCCCTCACCCCGGGCATGGGGAGGGGCGGTGAAGCGCAGGACCTCCGCCACAACGAAGGAGAATGCCCGACCATGGCTCGCCTGGTTGGCGTCGACCTCCCCCGCGACAAGCGGCTGGAGATCGCTCTCACCTACATTTTCGGGATCGGCCGCACGCGCGCGCTCGAGACCCTCAAGGCCACCGGCATCAGCGGCGACCTCCGGGTCCACCAGCTCACGGACGAGGAGCTCGTCCCGCTCCGTGACTACATCGAGGCCAACTTCAAGATCGAAGGTGACCTCCGCCGCGAGATCCAGGCCGACATCCGTCGCAAGATCGAGATTCAGTCCTACCAGGGCATCCGGCACCGCCGCGGTCTCCCCGTGCACGGTCAGCGCACGCAGACCAACGCGCGCACCCGCAAGGGCAAGAAGAAGACCGTCGCCGGCAAGAAGAAGCCCGGTAAGAAGTAGTCCGCGCAGCCGCAGGACCGAAGACCTCAGGAGTGAAGGCAAACAATGCCTCCTAAGAGCCGTCAGGGCGCCCCGAAGAAGGTGCGCCGCAAGGAGAAGAAGAACGTCGCTCACGGGCACGCCCACATCAAGAGCACGTTCAACAACACGATCGTTTCGATCACCGACCCGAACGGGAACGTGATCTCCTGGGCCAGCGCCGGCCACGTCGGGTTCAAGGGCTCCCGCAAGTCCACCCCGTTCGCCGCGCAGATGGCCGCCGAGAACGCCGCCCGCCGCGCCATGGAGCACGGCATGCGCAAGGTCGACGTCTTCGTCAAGGGCCCGGGCTCGGGCCGTGAGACCGCCATCCGCTCGCTGCAGGCCACCGGCCTGGAGGTCGGGTCCATCCAGGACGTGACCCCCGTGCCGCACAACGGCTGCCGCCCGCCCAAGCGCCGTCGCGTCTGAGCCCCAGGAGAAGATAGAAAATGGCTCGTTACACGGGTGCGGACTGCAAGCTCTGCCGCCGGGAGAAGGTCAAGCTCTTCCTCAAGGGCAAGAAGTGCGAGTCCGCGAAGTGCCCCATCGAGATCCGCCCGTACCCGCCGGGTGAGCACGGCCGCGGCCGTCCCAAGGAGACGGAGTACCAGCTCCAGCTCCGCGAGAAGCAGAAGACCCGTCGCATCTACGGCGTCCTCGAGAAGCAGTTCCGCAATTACTACGAGGAAGCCAACCGCAAGAGCGGCAAGACCGGTGAGAACCTCCTCCAGATCCTGGAGAGCCGTCTCGACAACGTGGTCTACCGCGCCGGTTTCGCCGAGTCCCGCGACGCCGCCCGCCAGCAGGTCCGCCACGGCCACATCCTGGTGAACGGCAAGAAGGTCGACATCCCGTCGTACCGCGTCCGCGAGCACGACATCATCGAGGTCCGCGAGAAGGCCCGCAACCTCATGCCGTACGAGGTCGCGCGCGCCACCGCCGGCGACAAGACCTACCCGGCCTGGCTGGGCGTCTCCGCCGAGGCCATGAGGATCCTGGTCCACCAGCTCCCGGTCCGTCAGCAGATCGACACCCAGGTCCAGGAGCAGCTGATCGTCGAGCTCTACTCCAAGTAGCGGCTCCCGTAGGTGCCGTGCGGCATACGCCGTACGGCACCTATGCTTGTTCTTACCGAGCGGCGTCAAATAGCGGGCGCCGCACGTCCAGGGGAGAACCCACATGCTGATCGCTCAGCGCCCGACCCTTCTCGAGGAGACCATCGAGGAGACGCGCTCCCGGTTCGTCATCGAGCCGCTGGAGCCGGGCTTCGGTTACACCATCGGCAACTCGCTGCGGCGCACGCTGCTGTCGTCCATCCCGGGCGCGGCCGTGACCAGCATCCGCATCGAGGGCGTGCTGCACGAGTTCTCGACCGTCCCGGGGGTCAAGGAGGATGTCACCGACATCATCCTGAACCTCAAGGAGCTGGTCGTCTCCTCCGAGCACGACGAGCCCGTGGTCATGTACCTGCGCAAGCAGGGCCCCGGCGAGGTGACCGCCGCCGACATCGCGCCCCCGGCCGGCGTCGAGGTGCACAACCCCGAGCTGCGCATCGCCACGCTGAACGGCAAGGCGAAGCTGGAGATGGAGCTGACCGTCGAGCGCGGTCGCGGCTACGTCTCCGCCGCGCAGAACAAGCAGCCGGGCCAGGAGATCGGCCGCATCCCGATCGACTCGATCTACTCCCCGGTGCTCAAGGTCACCTACAAGGTCGAGGCGACCCGTGTCGAGCAGCGCACCGACTTCGACCGTCTGATCCTGGACGTCGAGACCAAGCCGTCCATGAAGCCCCGCGACGCGGTGGCCTCGGCCGGCAAGACCCTCGTCGAGCTGTTCGGCCTCGCCCGCGAGCTGAACGTCGAGGCCGAGGGCATCGACATCGGCCCGTCGCCGACGGACGCGGCCCTGGCCGCCGACCTGGCGCTGCCGATCGAGGAGCTGAACCTCACCGTCCGCTCCTACAACTGCCTCAAGCGCGAGGGCATCCACACCGTGGGCGAGCTCGTCGCCCGCAGCGAGCAGGACCTGCTGGACATCCGCAACTTCGGTGCGAAGTCCATCGAGGAGGTCAAGCAGAAGCTGCACGAGATGTCGCTGGCGCTGAAGGACTCCCCGCCCGGCTTCGACCCGACCTCGGTGGCCGGCGGCGGTTACGACGACGACGACAGCGCGTACGTCGAGACCGAGCAGTACTGACGTACTGACCCCGCGGGGGGCTCCGCCCTCCGCGACCCCCGAAGGGCACCGCCCCCTCGGGACGGTTCGATCCGCGGGGGCCCGCGCCCCCGCACCCCGAAGCTTCGGGGCCGTCCGACCACGCGGGGACCGCACGCGGCCCCCGCGATCCGCCCCGGAGGCGCGAGTCTCCGGGGCGTTCGGTGACGCGGGGGCCGCGACGAGGTCCCCGCGGCCCGACCCCGGTACCTGACACGGCCGGGGCGGGTTGACTCTCAAGGAGAACGACATGCCCAGGCCCACCAAGGGTCCCCGTCTCGGCGGCGGTCCGGCTCACGAGAAGCTGATCCTGGCGAACCTCGCCACCCAGCTCTTCCAGCACGGCCGCATCAAGACCACCGAGGCCAAGGCGAAGCGTCTGCGCCCGCTGGCGGAGAAGCTCATCACCAAGGCGAAGAAGGGCGACATGCACAACCGTCGCCAGGTGCTGACGGTCGTCCGTGACAAGGGCGTCGTCCACCACCTCTTCACCGAGATCGCCCCGGCCTTCGCCGAGCGTCCGGGCGGCTACACGCGGATCACCAAGGTCGGCGTCCGCAAGGGCGACGCCGCCCCCATGGCGGTCATCGAGCTGGTCTCCGAGCCGCTGAACACGGTCCGCGTGGCCAAGGCCCCGGCCGCCGAGGCGAAGACCGAGGAGGCCCCGAAGGCCGAGGAGACCGCCGAGACCCCGGTCGCCGACGAGGCCGCCGAGGCTCCGAAGGCGGAGGAGGCCGCCGAGGCTCCGGCCGAGGAGACCGCGGACAAGAAGGACAACGCCTGAGTTCTCAGGTCGGGTGAACGGGTCCGGCATCCCCTCGCGGGGGCGCCGGGCCCGTTCCGTTTCCCCGGGAGGGACATCGTGGTACGGCTGCGCCTGGATCTCGCCTACGACGGCACGGACTTCTCCGGCTGGGCCCGGCAGCCCGGCAGGCGGACGGTCCAGGGGGAGATCGAGGACGCGCTCGGCAAGATCCTGCGGCTCGACGGGCCGCCCGCGCTGACCGTGGCGGGGCGGACCGACGCCGGGGTGCACGCCCGCGGGCAGGTGGCCCACGTGGACGTGGCGGAGGAGGCGCTCGCGGCGGTGGAGGGCCGGCGCAGGAGCCCGCGCGGGAAGGACACCCCTCAGAGCGCCGCCCAGGACGCCGCCCGGGAGGCCGTGCCCGCGGAGCAGCGCCTGGCTGAGCGCCTCTCAGCGCTCCGCAGGAGGCTGGCCGGTGTCCTCGACCCGGACGTGCGCGTCCATCGCGTCACGGTGGCTCCTGAGGGCTTCGACGCGCGTTTCTCCGCGCTGTCCCGCCGGTACGCCTACCGGGTCTGCGACTCTCCCTCGGGAGTGGATCCGCTCCGCCGCCGGGAGGTCCTCTGGTACGCCCGCCCGCTCGACCTGGACCGGCTCAACGCGGCGGCCGGGCTCCTGATCGGCGAGCACGACTTCGCGGCGTTCTGCCGCAGGCGGGAGGGGGCGACGACGATCCGCGAACTGCAGCGGCTCGACTGGGTGCGGGAGGGCGGCCTGCTGGTGGCGACCGTGGTCGCCGACGCCTTCTGCCACTCGATGGTCCGGGCGCTCGTGGGGGCGCTGCTGGCGGTCGGCGAGGGGCGCCTCGGGGTGGAGTGGCCGGGGCAGGTGCTGGCGCGGGCCGTACGGGACTCCGGGGTGCACGTCGCGCCGGCGCACGGGCTCTGCCTGGAGGAGGTGCGCTATCCCGAGGACGCGGAGCTCGCCCGCCGGGCCGCGATGACCCGCCGGGTCCGCACGCCCGCGGGCTGAGCGGGCTCCACCGGGCCGGCGGTCCGCGGTGGTCCGCCGGGTGCGCGCGTCCGCGGTCCCTCCGGGCGGGAGGCCCGGCGGAGCCGGTGGCGGGGCGGTCCGCGGTGGTCCGCCGGGTGCGCGCCCGCGGCCCCGCCGGACGGGAGGTCCGGCGGGGCCGCGGATCCGATGGCGGGACGGGGCCGGCGGAGCCGGCGACCCTGTGGGATCAGCGGGTGAGGCGCCGCTCGACGACCTTGGCGGTCTGGTCGCGGAAGGCCCCGCTGAGCCTGCCGAGGCTCTTCTCCTTCGCGGTGGGGGTGTGCCCGTCGGCGAAGGTGGCGTAGCTGAACACGATGTAGCGGCCCCACACCAGCCCCGCCGCGTAGCCGCCCGCGATGTGCATGCGCTCGGCGCCGGTGCCCTCGGAGCCGCGCAGGCCGCGGAACCACAGGTTCTTGCCGAGGTCCTTGGCCTGGTCGACCTTCACGGCCGACTCCCTGGTGGGCAGCACCGCGATCCCCGTGGTCACGGCGTACTTCTTCTTCCTGTCCACGTAGGTGGCCCGGAGCACGCGGCGGCAGTCGCCGTTCTTGAGCGCGGTGGCGAACGCGCCGGTCGCGGCCTTGTCGCAGTCCTGGGCCAGGTGGGTCTTGACCCGGGTGAACGTGGTCCCGGAGAGGGTCAGCTTCTTGGCGAACGCGTCGGCCACGGTCATCTTGCCCGGGTCGGTCAGCTCGGAGTTGAGCATGGTGGTGTCGATCAGCTCCTCCGTGGGGATGTCCACGGGGCTCTCCGAGGCCGGGGCGCTGACCGCGGGCGCGGCCGGGGGAGGCGTCGTGTCGGCGTTGAACGACCGGTAGGCGAAGAAGGCACCGGTGCCGATGCCGCCCACCACGACCGCGACCGCGGCCGCGGCCAGGACGAGCCTGCCCCGGCCCGGGGAGGCGGGGGCGGGCGGTGGGGCCGGGGGCGCGGTGGCCGAGGGCGGCTCGAACGGCCCGCGCTCCACCGCGGGGCCGTCGGACGGGCGGGCGCCGGGGGGACCGGGGGGGAGCGGCAGCGGCGGGGGCACGGGCGGGAAACCCCGCGGCGGGGTCGGCTGGTCGGCCAGGACGGGGAGCGGCGCGGGCGGGTCCGCCGGGGCGGCCGGTACGGGAGACGGAGGCGTGGAAGCTGTCATGGGGGGAGGGGAGACGGGGACGGGTCCGGCCGGTGGCGGGACCGGCGCGGACGAAGGCGCGGTGGGACCGGCGGGCGCGGCCGGAGGCGGGCCCGGCCGGTCGTCCGCCGCGGAGGGGGCGGATTCCCGCGGTTCCGGCGCGGCGGATGCGGCGGAGACGGGCTCCTGCGGCTCCGGTGCGCCGGGAGCGGGGACGCGGATGTCTACGGTGTTCTCCTGGCTCTCGGATGGGGGGGAGGAGGTGTCCTCCTGGCTCCCGGGCTCGGGAGGGGCGGAGGGCCGCGCCGCGGCGCCGCCGGACGCGCCGGGGCGGATCTCCTCGTCGGAGTCGGGCCAGGACAGCTCCTCGACGGGCTCTCCGGTGGCCGCAGGCCATGCCGGGATGCCGGGGGCGTCCGAGGCGGGTGAGGGCCACACCCGCATGCCCGCGGCGGCCGCGGTGAAGGCGGGCGGAGGCTGCCACGCCGGGGCGTCCGGTGCGCCGGACCCCTCCGGCGCACCGGGGCCGGTCGCGGAAGGCGCGCCGGGCGCGGGTGCGGCGGGTCCGGCCTCGGACGACGGCGGGTCGTAGGAGGCCGCGTCGTCGCCGGGAGCCGTCCACGGCCGGTCGGCCGCGGGCTCCGGCGGCGCGGTGCCGGGCCGCTCGCCTTCGATCGGGTCGGTCCGCGGCACGGGCGACGAGGGGCGGCCGAAGCTCGGCGGCGGCGTCGCCGGTACGGCCGAACCGTCGGTCGCGCGCTCGTGCTCGGATCCGGATTCCTGGCCACGCATACCTGGCAGCGTAGCGACAGCCGGAGATCGGCACGTGGAGTATGGGTGTTCCTGGCCGGATCGCCCGCCGGCGCCGCGGCCCGGGAAGGGCGGGAGGGGCGCCCGCTCAGGGGCGCTTGCCGGTCAGCGAGCGCGACTCCAGGGCGGGCGTGACGGTCGCGTCGGCGACCCCGAACGCGGCGGCGTTGAGCTTCTTCGTCTCGGAGGCGCTGGGCAGGTGGCCGTCCTTGTACTGGAACCAGACGAGCACGGCGTAGTGCCCGTGCCGCCACCCGCCGGCGAACGCCTCGCCGGTGCCGAGGGACTTGGTGGCCTTGTCCTTGCCGGGCAGCACCTTGAGGTACTCGCGCGCGGACTTCTTCCCGCTGACGGCCTTGACGACCTTCGTCGCGGCCGCCGAGGTCGCCAGGTTGGCCACGCCGAGGGTGCCGATGACCTTCCCCGAGGCGTCGCGGAAGCTGGCGCGCAGGAACTGGTTGCACTTGCCCTGGGTGAGGGCCTTCTGCACGGTGGCGCCGACCACGGCGTCCTTGCACTTCTTGTCGTGCCGGCTGACGGTCATGGTGTAGCTCTGGCCCTTGACGCGGACCTTCTTGCTCTTGAACACCTCGTCCAGCGTCAGCTTGTACGGGTCGGTCTTGCGGGACTCGGCGAAACCGAACACGCCCCCGGGGTTGGCCGGGATGGCCGGGCCGGTGGCGGCCGGGACGGGGGCCGGGGCGTCCGCGGCGCCGGCCGGGTCGTCGTCGCCGGAGCTGGCGAAGACCGCCAGGCCGACGCCCCCGGCGATGAGCACGGCGACCAGGGCGATCGCGACGAAGGTGGGCAGGAGCGCGCGGGCGCCCTCCTCGTAGGGGCTCCACGCCTGCTTGCCGGCCCGCGCCTTCGCGCCCCCGGCGGGACGCCGCGGGGCCTTCCCCGGGCGCGTGGGCCCGTCACCGTCCGGCTCCCGCGGCGGGACCTCCTGGCGGGCCTCCTGAAGGAAGGGCTCCCGGCGGGGGGCCTCCGGGGGCACGGGGCGGGGATCGGGGTCCGGGTGCCGCGGGCCGTACCCGGGGGCCGGCGCGGGCGTGCCGAACCAGCTCTCGCCCTGCCCGCCGGGGTGCGCGCCGGGCGCGGACGGCCGCTGCGGCGCGCCGGGCGGGAGGTGCGGCTGCGGCGGGCCGCCTGGCTGTGCGTACGGCTGGCGGCGGGGAGAGTCACCGGGGAAACCCATGCGCTGAGATTAACTCCGTATCGGGGCGGATCCGGTCAGGAGTAACCGAAATCCTGCGTCCACCAGGGGCCGCCGAGTCCCTCCACCACGCCGACCCCGGTGGCCGTCAGCGCGCAGTTGAGGATGTTGCGCCGGTGGCCGGGGTTGGCCATCCAGCCCCGCACGGCCTCCTCCGCGGAGGTGTAGCCGCGGCCGATGTTCTCGGCGCCTCCGTCGGGGTAGCCCGCAGCCTCCATCCGCTCCCAGGGGGAGGTGCCGTCCGGGGAGGTGTGCGAGAAGTCGTCGCTCAGCGCCATCTCGGAGGAGTGGGCCCGCGCCGACCGGACCAGCCGCCTGTCGATCCGCAGCGGGGCGCACCCGGCTCTGCGGCGCTCGACGTTGGTCAGGCGGACGACCTCGCTCTCCATGGCGCTCAGCGCCTGGGCGACGCCCTCGCCGCCGTCGCCCCGCAGGACGTAGCGGGAGTCGCCGTCGGTGTGGCCGTCGATGACGTTGCGCGGGCCGTCGGAGGCGCGCGGTGAGGGCCGGCCGCGCTCCGGCGCCGTCGCGGAGGGGGTGGCGGCGGGGCCGGTGGGACGGACCACCCGGCGCAGCGGCGCCCGCTGCTCGGCGGCCCGGCCCGCCCCGATCGCCGCGCTGGGCGAGGGGACGGCGGGGGCGGCCTCGTTCAGGTAGATCTGCCCGGCCGGCTGCTCGTCGAGGCTCCCCCGGCCCAGGGCGAACCCGATCAGCAGGACGACCGCCAGGCAGGCGAACAGTCCCACGCGGCGCAAGCCGGTCCGCCGGGTATGCCAGGGGTAAGGGGACTGCCACATACTGCTATCAACGATAGAGATGTTGAGATAGTTGAAGAAGGGAATGTCGGGAACGAGTTGCAAACGTTCTGCCAAGTGCGGCCCCCGGCTCGCCGGGCCGCCCCCTCCGGCGCGGTAAACTCTCCGCGGGCGCCGGTGGAGGCATCGTTTTGACCCTCCCTCCTCTCCGGCTGTATCCTGCTGATTCGTTGTGTGCGAATTGGTCTCCTCCGTAGACCGATACGCGGCGCGTCCGGCGTCATCTCCTTTTGGGAGACGGAAGGTCCGGGCTGTCGTGCGCCCGCACCTACCGACCATGTTGCTGTCACGTCCGACAGCGCCGAAGACGCGAACAAAGAAGGCATACGACCGTGCGCACGTACACACCCAAGCCTGCCGAAGTCGAGCGTCAGTGGTATGTCATCGACGCCACCGACATCGTGCTCGGGCGGCTGGCCAGCCACGTCGCGACGCTGCTTCGCGGTAAGCACAAGCCGATCTTCGCGAACCACGTCGACACCGGTGACTTCGTCATCGTCATCAACGCCGACAAGGTCGCGCTGACCGGCAACAAGCTCGAGACGAAGAAGGCCTACCGGCACTCGGGCTACCCCGGCGGTCTGCGTTCCATGACCTACGCCGAGCTCATGGACAAGCGCCCCGAGCGCGCCGTCGAGAAGGCGGTGAAGGGCATGCTGCCCAAGAACGCCCTCGGCCGGAAGATGATCAAGAAGCTCAAGGTCTACTCCGGTTCCGAGCACCCGCACCAGGCTCAGCAGCCGGTGCCCTTCGAGATCAACCAGATCGCCCAGTAGCCGTACGAGCTGCGCATCGCCAGCAGCGTTGGCCGACGGCCGGCGCCGAGTAGGAAAGTTTGAGGAGAACCGTGGCTGAGCCCACCGGTGTCGAGACGCCCATCGAGGGCGAGCTGGACGACTACAACGCGGAGGAGTTCCCCTCCGAGTACACCAGCGAGTCCGCCCCCGCCGGCGGCGAGGCCGTGCGCAAGCCCATCACCCTGGGCAACTCGTACGGCACCGGCCGCCGCAAGGAGGCCGTCGCCCGCGTGCGCATCGTGCCGGGCACCGGCAAGTGGACGATCAACGGCCGTCCGCTTGACGTCTACTTCCCGAACAAGGTCCACCAGCAGATCGTCAACGAGCCCTTCGTGACGCTCGGCGCCGAGGGCCAGTTCGACGTCATCGCCCGCATCGACGGCGGCGGCGTCACCGGCCAGGCCGGTGCCCTGCGCATGGGCCTGGCCCGCGCGCTGGCGACCCTGGACGTCGAGGTCAACCGCCCGCCGCTGAAGAAGGCCGGCTTCCTGACCCGTGACGCCCGCGCCACCGAGCGCAAGAAGTACGGCCTCAAGAAGGCCCGCAAGGCGCCGCAGTACAGCAAGCGTTAATACCTTGGGGCGCCTTTTCGGCACCGACGGGGTGCGTGGGGTCGCGGGCCGCGACCTCACCGCCGAGCTCGCCATGGACCTGTCCGTGGCCGCGGCTCATGTCCTCGGCGACGCCGGAGCGTTCAGCGCCGACGACGGGCGGTCCGGTTCCTCGCCGGGCCGCCCGGTCGCCGTTGTGGGCCGGGACCCGCGGGCTTCAGGAGAGTTCCTGGAGGCCGCGGTGGTCGCCGGCCTGGCGTCGTCCGGCGTGGACGTGCTCCGGCTCGGCGTGCTGCCGACCCCGGCGGTCGCTTATCTGACGACGGCTCTCGGAGCCGACATGGGCGTGATGATCTCCGCCTCGCACAACCCGGCCCCGGACAACGGGATCAAGTTCCTCACGCGGGGCGGCTACAAGCTGCCCGACGCGGTGGAGAACGAGATCGAGCGGCGTCTCGGCGAGAAGTGGGACCGCCCGGTCGGCGCCGCGGTCGGCCGCGTGCGCGACGCGTACGGCGAGGCCGACCGCTACGTGTCCCATGTGCTGTCCACCCTGCCCGGCCGGCTCGACGGCCTGGACGTCGTGCTCGACTGCGCCCACGGCGCCGCCCACGTGGTGGCCCCCGAGGCGCTGATCAGGGCCGGGGCCAAGGTCGAGACCATCGGGGCCCGCCCCGACGGGCTGAACATCAACGCCGGAGTCGGCTCCACCCACCTGGACAAGCTCCGGCAGGTCGTGGTCGCCCGCGGCGCGGACGTCGGGATCGCCTACGACGGCGACGCCGACCGCTGCCTGGCGGTCACGCACACCGGAGAGGTGGTCGACGGCGACCAGATCATGGCCGTGCTGGCCCTGGCCATGCACGCCGAGGGCCGCCTGCCGGGTGACACCGTGGTCGCCACGGTGATGTCCAACCTGGGCTTCAAGCTGGCGATGCGGGAGGCCGGGATCACCGTGGTGGAGACCGCGGTGGGCGACCGCTACGTCCTGGAGGCCATGCGGGAGGGCGGCTACACCCTCGGCGGCGAGCAGTCCGGGCATGTGATCATGCTCGACCACGCCACCACCGGGGACGGCCTGCTGACCTCGCTCCACCTGCTGGCCGCCGTGGCCCGGGAGGGCCGGTCGCTGGCCGACCTCGCCTCGGCGATGACCCGGCTCCCGCAGGTCCTGGTCAACGTCAGGGGCGTGGACCGGGCGAAGGGCTCGGTGGACGCGGTGCCGGAGCTGGCGGCGGCCGTCGCGGAGGCCGAGGGCGAGCTCGGCGATACCGGCCGGGTGCTGATCCGGCCCAGCGGCACCGAGCCGATGATCCGCGTCATGGTCGAGGCCGCATCCGCGGAGCAGGCCGAGCGCGTCGCGGAGCGGCTGGCGGACGTCGTCCGCACGGTCTGCGTGTGACCTCGCCGAGCGGGTCCGGCGCCTTCGGCTGAAGGGCCGGGCCTGCTCCGGCGGGCGCTTCCCGGGCGTGCGGGAGGCGCGGAATCGCGTTGACGCTTCACTGGAAAGTTCGCCATATTTGCGGACATGACCTTTATACGTCCCCTCGCGGGAGTGGCCCTCGCGTCCGCTCTCCTGACCGGTTTCACCGCGACCCCGGCCGGCGCCACGACCCCCGCAGCCGTGACGGCCTCCAAGGTCCAGGTGGCCGGTACGGTCGAGACCGCAGCGGTCCGCCCCCGTAACGGGAAGATCCTCTACGCCCGCCTCCGGGGCGGCCACGGCACCCTGAAGATCAAGAACGGGACGCGGCAGGACTCCGTCGTCACTCTCGTGCGGGGCAAGCAGAAGGCGATCAGCGTCTACGTCCGGGCGCGGTCGAACGCGAAGGTCACCGGTGTCCGGGACGGCACCTACCGGATCTACTTCACCAGCGGCTACCGGTTCAACGCCAAGAGCGGCCGCTTCACCCGGGCTGCCGTCTACCAGCGCTTCGACGACCGGCTGCGGTTCACCACGACCTCGACCAGCTCGACCATCTGGACGCTGACCCTCAACCCGGTCAAGGGCGGCAACGCCCGCACCCGCGGCGTCGACCCGAAGGACTTCCCGGCCTGACGTCCCGTCCGGCCCGCTCCGACCCCGTACGGCCCGCGCCCGAGGCGCGGGCCGTACCCGTCACTCGTCGCCGGTCAGGGAGAAGCCGCGCAGCCGCAGGCCCGCCCAGACGACGGCGCCGGCCGTGACGACCACCAGCGCCGGCACGGCGAAGCCGAGCGCGATCTCGGTGCTGAGGAAGGCCGACGACGACACCTGGTCGGCCACCGTCTGGGACCACTGCTGGATCGAGAACCGGCGGGCGCCGGGCACGAAGTTGCCCACCACGCCCTCCCAGACCACCGCGTAGGCGATGCCGATCGTGACCGCGTGTCGGGTCAGGACGCCCAGCAGCATGAACACCGCCGCGTAGGCGACCCCGCCGACCAGGGCGCCCAGCGCGAAACCGCCCGCCACCCCGGACTCCGCGCCGATCAGCAGGTAGGCGGCGGCGAAGGTCGGCACGGCGGCGAAGACGGCGACGACCGAGGCGGCGACCGCGAACTTGGTCTGCGCGATCACCGGCCGGGAGATCGGCTTGGCCAGCAGGTGGATGACCGTCCCGTCGTCGATCTCGGGGGCGATCACGCCGGTGCCCGCGATCAGGCCCAGCAGCGGCAGCATGACGCCGATGGAGAAGGTCTGCAGGAGCGTGACCGTGGCCCGCTCCCCGTCGGCGCCCACCACGCGCAGCAGCACGGCCAGGCCGAGCAGCACCAGCGGGAGCAGGACGAGCAGCCAGACCCGCCGGCGGCCGAGCAGCGCCCGGTAGGAGATATCGGCGATGACACCGTTCATGGTCAACCGCTCCTGTTGATCAGGTAGGAGAAGACGCTCTCCAGGTCTTCGTCGGCGGGGGAGACCTGCCAGATCCGCACGCCGGCCTCCCGCGCCAGGCGGGGCAGCAGCCGGGTGAAGCGCTGGAAGTCCAGGGCCTGCACCTGCAGGCCCGCCTCGGTGAGGGAGACCGCGCCGGAGGAGGCGTCGGAGATCAGCGCCGCGGCCAGGCGGCGGTCGTCGCTGGAGCGGACCCGGAACAGGTGGGGCCGGTCGGTCATCCGGCGGCGGATCTCGCGGAAGTCGCCGGAGGCGGCGTGCCGGCCGGCGACCAGGACCTCGATGTGCTGGGCGACGCGCTCCACCTCCTCCAGGATGTGCGAGCTGAACAGGATGGTCCTGCCCTCGGCCCCCATGGCGCGGATCAGGTCCATCAGGTGCAGGCGCTGGCGCGGGTCCATGCCGTTGAACGGCTCGTCCAGCAGCAGCACCCGGGGGTCGTGCACGAGCGCCGCGGCGACCTTCACCCGCTGGCGCATGCCCTTGGAGTAGGTCTCGATCCGCCGGTCGGCGGCGCCCTCCATCTCCACCAGGGCCAGCGCCTTGTCCGTGGCGCCCTCGGGGTCGGGCAGGCGGTGCAGCCGCGCGCCGGACAGCACGAACTGCCGGCCGGTGAGGAAGCCGTAGACGGCCTCGCGCTCGGGGACCAGGCCGATCGAGCGGTAGATCTCGTGGTTGCGCCAGATGGGGGCGCCGTCGAGCGTCGCGGTCCCGCCGGAGGGGGCCAGGAACCCGGCCATCATGTGCAGCAGCGTGGACTTGCCCGCGCCGTTGGGGCCGAGCAGGCCGGTGACGCCGGGGCCGATGGTCATGGTGACGTCGTTGACGGCCACCACGTTGCCGTACCAGCGGGAGACCTGGGTCAGTTCGATCTTCATCGCGCGGCCGCCTTCCGGTAACGGGCGATCAGGGCGGTCACCGAGAGCGCGATCAGGCCGAGCATGATCGCGATCGCGCCCGCCGTGCCGAGGCCGGCCGGGTAGGAGCCGGGGCCGGACGGCTCGGCGCCGAGGAGGCCCACCTGGACGGCCGCGTCCACCAGGAAGAAGGGGTTGATCAGCCAGGCCCAGCCGGCGGCGGTGTAGTCGTTGACCGACTCCATCACGGCGGCCACGACGGTCGAGACGCCCGAGGTGAGCAGGTAGAACGCGATGACCGAGGCGACGCCCAGCCCGCGCCGGGGGGTGAAGGAGGCGATCGCCACCCCGAGGCAGGCCAGCAGCACCGCGTAGCCGGCCGCGCCCGCCATGCTCGTCAGGTACTCGCCGGTGCGCGGGGCCCCGGGCGGGTCGACGATCAGCTCCCCGGCGAACAGCAGGGTCAGCGGTACGGCCAGCAGCAGGAAGAGCGCGGCCGTCATCGCCGCGAGCTTCGCCCCGACGTAGTCCCCGATCGTCACCGGGCGCGACAGGTAGAGCGGCAGCACCCGGAAGCGCAGGTCGGGCGCGACGGTGTACGGCGACTGCGCGGCGAGGAAGATCGCGAGCACGGCCTGCATGACGACCGCGTACTCGGTGTACCCGACGGCCCTCTGCTGCGCCAGGGTCATGACCGCGATGGAGACCACGGCCGGCAGCAGCATGGTCCCGGCCAGCAGGAAGGGGATGATCTTCGCGCGTGCCGTGCGGCCGATGCCGAAGACGCCGCGCAGGCTGTGCAGGACCAGGGCGGCGGTGGCGTGCCCGCGGCCGAGGCGCGGGCCGTCGTAGTGGCGGTACCCGATGTCGTGGATGACACCGGAGGGGGCCGCGGGGTCCCCGGCGGCGGGACCGGCGGCGGGGCTCTGCGGCGAGGGGGCCGCCGGCGGGGGACCCCCGGCCGGCGGATTCCCGGCGGAGGAGGCGGGGGGCAGGTCAGGCATCGGCGGGCTCCCTGAAGACGTCCTCGATGCGCCGGCGGCCCTGCTCCATGCGGATGAGGCACAGGTCGAGGTCGCAGACGGCGTCGCGGACCGTGTCGTAGGTCTCCGGGGTCCGCACGTCGACCAGGAGCGTGCGGCCCTCGGTGGTGACGGTCTCGCCCAGCTCGGCCAGGCGGGCGGCCAGCAGCTCCCGGCCCTCCTCGACCTCGACCGTGACGGTCCGGGTCTCCTGGGTGAACTCGGAGATGGCCGAGGAGCGCAGCAGCGTGCCGCCGTCGATCACGATGACGTGGTCGCAGATCCGCTCCAGCTCGCCGAGGAGGTGGGAGGTGACCAGCACGCTGATGCCGAACTCGGTGCCGATCCGGCGGATCAGCGCGAGCATCTCGTCGCGGCCCTGCGGGTCGAGCCCGTTGGTGGGCTCGTCCAGGAAGACCAGCCTGGGGTCGTGCACCAGGGCCTGGGCCAGCTTCACCCGCTGCTTCATGCCGGTGGAGTAGCCGCCCATCGCGCGGTAGCGCTCCTCGTACAGGCCCACGTGGCGCAGCACGTCGGCGGCGCGCTCGCGCGCGGCGGTGCGCGGCAGGCCGGACATCCGGGCCAGGTGCACGGTGAACTCGGTGGCGGACAGGTCGGGCGGGAGGCAGTCGTGCTCGGGCATGTAGCCGACGGCCCGGCGGATCTCGGCGCCCTGCGTCGTCACGTCCATGCCGAGCACCCGCGCGCTCCCCTCGGAGGGGGCGAGCAGGCCCAGCAGGATCTTGATCAGCGTGGACTTGCCCGCGCCGTTGGCGCCGACCAGACCGGTCACGCCGGGCCCGACGGTGACGGTGAGCCGGTCGAGCGCCGTCACCCGGGGGAAGCGTCGGCTGAGCCCCTCGGTGGCGAGGATTGTCATGATCGGACACTATCCGCCGGAGACCGGGCGCGCCTCGGTCATCCGGACGACCCGCCCCTCGTCCGTAAGTCCGGGGAAACCCTGAGGCCGGCGCCCGGGCGGGACCCGGGGCGCCGGGAGGCGGGTTCAGACGCGGCGCAGCCGTACCTTGCGGATCGCGTGGTCGGCGCCCTTGTGCAGCACGAGCCCGGCCCGGCCCCGGGTGGGGGCGATGTTCTCGATCAGGTTGCGCTCGTTGATGTCCCGCCAGACCTCCTTCGCGAACGCCGTGGCCTCCTCCTCGGACATCTCGGCCAGGTGCCGGAAGTAGGACTTGGGGTCCTCGAAGGCCGTGCGGCGGAGCTTGTGGAAGCGGTCCAGGTACCAGTCGCGGATGTGCTCGGGCCTGGCGTCCACGTAGATCGAGAAGTCGAAGTAGTCGTTGACCGCCAGCGCGGTCGGCGGCGCCGGCTGCAGGACGTTGAGGCCCTCGACGATGAGGATGTCGGGCCGGCGCACGGTCTGCACGGCGCCCGGCACGATGTCGTACTCCAGGTGGCTGTAGACCGGGGCGCTCACCTCCGGCTGCCCCGCCTTGACCGCGGCCACGAACCTGACCAGGGCCCGCCGGTCGTAACTCTCCGGGAAGCCCTTGCGGTGCATGATGTCCCGCTCGGTGAGGACCCGGTTCGGGTAGAGGAAGCTGTCGGTGGTGATCAGCTCCACCCGCGGGTGCTCGGGCCAGCGGGCCAGCAGGGTGTTCAGCAGCCGCGCCGTGGTCGACTTGCCGACCGCGACGCTCCCGGCGATGCCCAGGATGTACGGCGCGGGCTCCCGGCTGGAGCCGAGGAAGGTGGTGACCGCGGCGTTGCGCTGCCGGGCCCCGGTGAAGTGCAGGTTGAGCAGCCGGGTCAGCGGCAGGTAGACGTCGGTGACCTCGGCCAGGTCGATCGGATCGTCGACGCCGCGCAGCTCCGCCAGCTCGTCCTCGGTGAGCGTGAGCGGAGTGTTCTTGCGGAGCTCGCTCCACTGCGCCCGGCTCAGCTCCACGTACGGCACAGCCGTGTCCCACCCTGCCATGGCTCGCAAGCCTACTGACCGGTCACCGGCGGCCTCGGCGGGGGGCGGGCGGCGCCCGGTCCCGTCGGCCGCCCGCGCCGTGATTGGCGACAAATGCCGTATGAACGGGCGGTGGCGGGGCTTACCGTGGCAGGGATCCCCGAGCCTGGGAGGGCAGCGCCATGGACCGTCCGGACCGCCGTCGTTTCCTCGCCGGGACCGCGGCGCTGGCGGCCGCGGGCGTGGCGGGGCCGTTCGCCGGGGTCGCCCGGGCCGGGCGGGAGGGGCGGCTGCGCCGCGGGGGCGGGTACGGGGCGCTGCTCCCGGTCCCCGACGAGCGGGACGGCGTGGTCCGCCTCCACCTGCCGCGGGGCTTCCGCTACCGCTCGTTCAACCCGGCGGGCGAGCCGTTCACCGACGGCACGGCCACCCCCGGCAGGCACGACGGCATGGCCGCCTTCCGCGGGCCGCGCGGGACCACGATCCTGGTCCGCAACCACGAGGTCAACGGCCCCGTCGGCGCGTTCGGCGACCCGGCGAAGGCCTACGACCCGGCGGCCGGGGGCGGTACGGCGACGCTCCAGGTCACCCGCGACGGCCGGGTGCTCAGATCCGGGCCCAGCCTGACCGGCACCCAGATGAACTGCTCCGGCGGAGCCATGCCCTGGGGCTCCTGGGTGACCTGCGAGGAGACCGTGAACGGGCCGGACGTCGGCGACGACTTCACCGGCCAGGACAACACCAGGCTCGAGCGCCGGCACGGCTACGTCTTCGAGGTCCCCCTCGACGGCCGGCCGAGCGGGCCGATCAGGAGCGCCGGGCGGTTCGCCCACGAGTCGGCCGCGTTCGACCCGTCGAGCGGGGCGGTCTACCTCACCGAGGACAACTTCGGCTTCCCCTCCGGCTTCTACCGCTACCTGCCTCCGAAGCACCCGCTGCGCGTCCGGAGGATCCTGGACGGCGGCAGGCTCCAGATGCTCGCCGTACGGGGCGAGCCGGGCAGGGACCTGTCCCTCGGCCAGCCCGAGGGGGCCGTCTACCGGACCACCTGGGTGGACATCGACGACCCCGATCCGGTCTTCACCGGCAGGCCGGCCAACGACGTCGCGATCCGGGCCGTCGGCGACCAGGGGCGGGCCGGGGGCGCGGCGCTGTTCTCCCGGCTGGAGGGGGCGGTCCACCACCACGGCACGGTCTACTTCGTCTCCACCCAGGGCGGCGCGACCGCCTCCGGCGACACGCCGCCCAGCGGGTTCGGCAAGGGCCGGGGCCAGGTCTGGGCGTACGAGACGTGGAGCGGGCGGCTGAGGCTCGTCTACGAGTCCCCCGGCTCGCTCGTCCTCGACCTGCCCGACAACGTCACCACCAGCCCCCGGGGCACCCTGGTGCTGTGCGAGGACGGCGACGGCGACAACCACCTGCGCGGCCTGACCCGGCGCGGTGAGGTCTTCGACTTCGCCCGGCTGGTCCCGGTCGACGGGGACTCCGGCGCCGAGTTCGCCGGATCCGCCTTCGGCCCGGGCGGCCGCACCCTCTACGTCAACGTGCAGTCCTCCCGGGGCGTGAGCTTCGCCGTGTGGGGCCCGTGGCACGAGGGCGGCTTCTGAAGGCGGGCCCCCGCCGCCCCCGGCCCCGTACCCTGGGGCGGTGATCGTGGGCATCGGCGTGGACGTGGTGGACGTGGCCCGGTTCGCCGCGGCCCTGGAGCGCACTCCGGGGCTGCGCGCGCGGCTGTTCACCGAGCGGGAGCGAGGGCTGCGGACGGAGTCGCTGGCCGCGCGGTTCGCGGCCAAGGAGGCCGTGGCCAAGGCGCTCGGCGCCCCGCCCGGGCTGAGCCACGCCGAGGCCGAGGTGGTGACCGGCGAGCGCGGCCGCCCGGAGCTGCGGGTGACCGGGCGGGCCGCCGAGGTCGCGGAGGAGCTCGGGGTGGCCCGCTGGCACGTCTCGCTGACCCATGACGGGGGCGTCGCCGTGGCCTACGTGATCGCCGAGGGTTAGATTCGGTCGGGTGCGGACGGCATACACCTCTGACCAGATCAGGGCGGCCGAGGCGGCGCTGATGGCGACGCTGCCCGACGGCGCGCTCATGGAACGCGCGGCCACCGGACTCGCGGTGGCCTGCGCCCGGATGCTCGGCCGGGTGTACGGCTCCCGGATCGTGCTGCTGGTCGGCGGCGGCGACAACGGCGGCGACGCGCTGTACGCCGGGGCCCGGCTGGCGGCCCGCGGGGCGCGGGTGCACGCGGTCCTGGCCGGGACGCGGGTGCACGCGGGCGCGCTGGCCGCGCTGCGCCGGGCCGGCCGCCGGGTGCTGGAACCGCGGGGCGGCGCC
>NZ_BAAAUT010000005.1:180912-189769 GCF_039534085.1 Planomonospora alba | reverse complement strand
GGACGCCGCTCGCGCCGCCCGGCGGCCCGGCCGCCGCCTCAGCCGCCATCGCCGGCCAGCCGGTATCCGGCGCCGCGCACGGTCTGCAGCGCGTTGCGGGAGAAGGGCGCGTCGATCTTGCGGCGCAGGTAGCCGACGTAGACCTCGACCACGTTCGGGTCGGTGTCGAAGGTGTCCCAGACGTGCTCGAGGATCTCGGCCTTCGAGACCACCTCGTCGTGCCGGCGGAGCAGGTACTCCAGGAGCGCGAACTCCCGGGGCGTCAGCTCCACCGGCGTCCGGCCCCGGAAGACCTTGCGCCGGGCGGGGTCCAGCGACAGGTCCCCGGCCCGCAGCACGGCGGGCCGCCGGGCCGCGCCGCGCCGCAGCAGCGCGCGCAGCCGCGCCACGAGCACCACGTAGGAGAACGGCTTGGTGAGGTAGTCGTCGGCGCCGAGGTCCAGCCCGTCGGCCATGTCGTACTCGCCGTCCTTGGCCGACAGCATCAGGATCGGCACCCAGTTCTCCTCGGCCCGCAGCTGCTTGCAGACGTTGTAGCCGGAGAGCCGGGGCAGCATGATGTCCAGCACGAGCACGTCGTAGTCGCCCTGCCGGGCCAGGTGGAGGCCCTCCTCGCCGTCGTGCGCGAGGTCGACCGCGAACCCCTCGGCCTGCAGCCCGCGCTGGAGCGCCGCGGCCATCCGCCGCTCGTCCTCCACGACGAGAACCCGCATCCCTGCCTCCTTCACCCTCGCCCCCATCTTCGGCCAGCGCGCCTGAGAGGCGGCTGAGAACCCTGTGGACGCTCTCAGCCCGTCTCAGCTCCCGCACAGGACCGGCGGCGCAGGCTGCTGGTGAAGACACCGACGCCATACCGTAAAGGAGTGACATGTCTGAGAGAACACGCCGCCGGGGGCGCGTCGTGAGGTGGGGTGTGCCGGTCGCCGCGGTCGCGCTGGTCGCGGGGGCGGTCGGCGCGGGCCCGGTCATCGCCGCGGTCCAGGGAGACCCGGCGCTGCCCGAGCGCACCGCCGAGCAGCTCCTCGCCGACGCCGTCCGGGCGGCCCGGTCCGACCCGCGGCCGATGTCCGGCACCCTGATGCAGACCTCCTCCTTCGGCATCCCGGGGCTGCCGCAGGTGTCGGGGGCGGGCGGCAGCTCGCCCGGCGCCCTGCTCGCCGGCTCCCACGAGCTCAAGGTCTGGTACGGCGGAGCCGACCGGATCCGCCTGGCGCTGCCCGGCCGGATGAGCGAGACCGACCTGGTCGTCGACGGCGACCGGGTGTGGCTCTGGGAGAGCGGGACCAACACGGCCACCCGCATCACGGCCGGCCGCGAGGACCTGGCCGGGCACGGGCGGGCCCCCGGGGACAGGGCGGCCGAGGCCCTGCCCACGGCGGCCACGCCGCAGCAGATCGCCCGCGAGGTGCTGGAGCGGGCCGACGCCGACACGGCGATCAGCGTGACCGGCGACGAGAAGGTCGCCGGGCGCGACGCCTACCAGCTCACCCTCGCGCCCAAGGACGAGGCGTCCCTGGTGCGGGAGATCAGGCTGGCGCTCGACGGCGAGACCCTGGTCCCGCTCCGCATCCAGGTCTACGCCGAGGGGTCGGCCGAACCGGCCTTCGAGGTCGGCTTCACCACGGTCACCTTCAGCCCGCCCGCCCCGGAGAACTTCGCCTTCACCCCGCCGCCCGGCGCGAAGGTCCAGGAGAAGGCGCTGGCGGACCTCGTCCCCGGCCCGGTCGGAGGGCAGGAGAAGGGGGAGGAGCTCGCGGACGGGGCCGAGGTCGTCGGCGAGGGCTGGACGGCGGTCGCCGTGCTGCCCTTCTCCGAGAAGGACCTGCGCGGGCTCGCCTCGCAGAAGGGACAGGGGGCCGGGTCCGCCGACGCCGGGGCCGCCGAGGCCGCCGTCGAGTCCCTGCTGAAGTCGGCCGAGCGGGTCGACGGGGCGTGGGGCGGCGGCAGGATCGTCCGGACCAAGCTCGTCTCCGCGCTGCTCACCGACGACGGACGCCTGCTCGTCGGGGCGGTCACCCCCGAGCGGCTCGTCGAGGTGGCCGGGCAGAAGTGATCGCCACCCGCGGGGGCGCCCGCCCGGGCGCCCCCGCCCCCCGCCCGACCGGACGAGCGAAGGAGCGCCCGTGACGACCGTCCGCACCGATCCCCGGACCGGCCGCGCCGGCCGGGCCGAGCCCGAGCCCGGGAGCGGGACCGAGCCCGAGCCCGGGAGCGGGGCCGGCCGCACCGGTTCCGTGACCGGCCCGGCCGGCGAGCCGTCCCCGCCGCCCGCCGGCGGTCCGCCGCCGGGGGAGCACGCGATCGTCACCCGGGGACTGACCAAGCGCTTCCGCGGCGGCCAGGTGGCGGTGGACCGCCTCGACCTGGCCGTGCCGCGCGGCTCGGTCTTCGGCTTCCTCGGCCCGAACGGGTCGGGGAAGACCACGACGATCCGCATGCTGCTCGGCCTCGTCGAACCGACCGCGGGGAGCTGCGAGCTGCTCGGCGCGCCGGTGCCGGCGCGGGCCGCGGCCGTCCTGCCCCGGGTGGGGGCGCTGGTCGAGGGGCCGGCGTTCTACCCCTACCTGTCGGGCGAGGCGAACCTGCGCCGCTACGACGCCGCCGATCCGGCGGCCGACCCCCGCACCGCCGCGAGCCGGATCGGGCTCGCGCTGGAGCGGGTCGGGCTGGGCGCGGCGGCGGGCAAGCGCTACCGCGCCTACTCGCTGGGCATGCGCCAGCGGCTGGCCATCGCCGCCGCGCTGCTCGGCCCCAGGGAACTGCTGATCCTCGACGAGCCGACCAACGGCCTGGACCCGCAGGGCACCCGCGAGGTGCGCGCCCTGGTGTCGGAGATCGCCGCCGCCGGGACGACCGTCTTCGTCTCCTCCCACCTGCTGGCCGAGATCGAGCAGATGTGCACCCACGTCGGGGTGATGCGCGCCGGCCGGCTGGTCGCCGCGGGGTCGCTCGCCGGGCTGCGCGCGGGCGACCGGCCCCGGATCCGGGTGGAGACGCCGGACGGCGCCGCGGCGGCCGCCGTCCTGGAGGGGCTCGGGCTGGCGGGCGTCCGGGCCGGGCGGGGGGAGGCCGGAGCCGAACTGGGCGAGGTGCCCCCCGAGCGGGTCACCGCCGCCCTGGTGGCGGGCGGAGTCGCGGTGCGCGGGCTGGCCGTGCACCGGCCGAGCCTGGAGGACGTGTTCGTGGAGCTGACCGGGGAGGGTTTCGATGTCGACGGTTGACACGCCGCGGGCGGCGCCGTCCGCGGCGCCGGGCGCGGACGGCCCGGACCCGCGCCCGGCACCGGGGACGGGCCCGGAGCGGGGCCAGGGGACGGCGGCGGGCCCGGGCGCCGGGGGACGGCCGGGCGCGGTGCGGGCGTGGTGGCGGCTGCTCGCCTCGGAGACCGGACTGGTCTTCCGGCGGCCGCGCAACCTCGCCATGCTGGCCGTCCTGGCCGTGGTCCCGGTGCTGGTCGGCATCGCGCTGCGGCTGTTCGGCGGCCCCGACGAGGCCGGGGCCGGTCCGGGAAGCGCGATCTTCGCCCAGGTCACCGGGAACGGGGTGTTCCTGACCTTCGCCGCGCTGGCCCTCCTGGTGCAGCTGATGCTGCCCGTGGCCGTCGCGGTGGTCGCCGGCGACGCCGTCGCCGGGGAGGCGGGCGGCGGCACGCTGCGCTACCTGCTCACCGCCCCGGCGGGCCGGACCAGGCTGCTGTCCGTCAAGTACGCGGGCGCGGTGCTGTTCGCCTCCGCGGCGGTCGGCGCGGTCGCTCTGTCCGGCCTGCTCACCGGACTGGTGCTGTTCCCGGCCGGGCCGGTCACCCTGCTGTCGGGGACGACGATCCCGTTCACCGAGGGGGTGCTCAGGATCGGTCTCGTCGTCCTCTACGCCACGGCGGGCATGGCCGCCCTGGCGGCCGTCGCGCTGGCGCTGTCCACGCTGACCGAGGTGGCCGTCGGCGCGATCGCCGCCACCGTGGTGCTGGTCATCGCCTGCCAGGTCCTGGGCGTGATCCCGCAGCTGTCGGCGCTCCAGCCGTACCTGCTGACGCACTGGTGGGCCGGGTTCGACGGGGTGCTGCGCGATCCGGTGGCCGTCGCCGACATGGGACAGGGCCTGCTGGTCTTCGCCGCCTACATCGCGGTCTCCGGCTCGTTCGCCTGGGCCCGCTTCACGAGCCGGGACGTCACCGCCTGACGGCCGTACGGCTTCGCGAGCCGGGGCGTCACGGCCTGACGGCCGTACGGCTCCCGCGGCGCAGCCCGGCCAGGCCTGCCGCCAGTCCGGCCAGGCCGGCGAGCAGCCCGGCGCCGCCGAGCAGGCGGGCGGTGCCGTCGGAGGATCCGGAGGCGTCCCGTCCGGCCGCGGCCGGCGCGGCCGACGGCGCGGCCTGCGCCGGGGCGGCCGAGGCGGAGGGGGCGGCGCCGTGCCCGTCGCCCCCGGTGGCCGGGGTGAGACTCAGGACCGGGGCGGGGTGCTCGGGCTCGGAGCCGTCGGAGGCGGGCTCGTCGTCCCACTTCACCACCTCGCCGCCGCTGTAGGTCTGGGTGGCGGGGAAGACCAGCCGGTCGGTGCCGGTGGGCAGCCTGCCCATCGACACCTCGAACTCCTGGAACTGGCCGGGCTCGATCTTGCCTCCCGACCAGGTGATCTTCGTGACGGCCTCGGTCAGCTCGCCGTACTCGGTGGTGACCGGATCGGGCAGCTCGCCCTCGGTCACCTCGACCTTCCAACCGGGCACCGGCTTGACGGAGACGAACGCCAGCGGGTGGTCGGCGGGGAAGGCGACCTCGACCTTGGTGGTCGAGGCGTCGTCCCGCTCGTTCGGCACCCGGAAGGCGACCTTGGTGAAGCCGCCCTGCTGGGCGCTGCCGGGGTTGATCGTGACGTGTGCGAGGGCGGGCGCGGACAGGCCGAGGGTGAGCGCGGCGGCACCGGCGGTGACGGCCAGGGCGCGGCGGGCGGCGGAAAACGACATGGGAGGTCTCCACTTCGGGAGGATGCCGGAAAAGGGCGGGGGACCGCTCGGGTGCGGGTCCGGTGCGGACCGCCCGGGCGGCGGTCCGTCTCAGGCGGCGGGAAGCGGAGGACCGCGCCGGGTGACGGCGTGACGGAGCAGGCCCCGGCCGGGGGCGGGCGTCCGGGGCGGCCGGGGCGGAGTGGTGGCCGGGGGCGGCACCCCCGGCCACCGGACAGGGGGAACCGGTACGGCATGCCGGAAGCGGAGGACATCTGCCGCTTCGCGGCTTTTGTGGCTATGGTTGCCGCCACCGGAGAACTCGAGGCCGAGGCGGTGGGGATGCGGCACGTCGTCGGGCTGCTCGTCGGACTGGTGACGACGGCGGTCCTGCTGCTCGGCGCGGGATGGACGGTGGCCGAGGCGGGACTCGTGATCCAACCCGGCGGAGGCGTCGCGGCCCTCCCGGCGGACGAGCGGCGGACCTGGACGGTCCTCGCGGTGATGGCCGGGACCGGCCTGCTGCTCGGACTGGTGGCCGCCGGCCGGGTCTCCCCGCTGGCCGCCTTCGTCCCTTCGGTGACCCTGCTCGCCTGGACCGTGGTCTACGCCCTCGACTCCGGCCGCGCCCTGGGGTTCGTGCCCGACACCCCCTCCTTCCACCAGGCGCTCCTGCAGTCCGGCCGCGGCATGACCGTCCTGCTCACCACCGGTGTCTACGCGCTGCTGGGCGTCGCGCTCTTCGTGCCCGTCCTGCTGCCCTCCCGCTGGCGCGGGCCCGGCGGCGACGAGGGCGAGGAGGACGACGACGAGTCGTACTGGTCGGCGAGGGAGGACTGAGCCTCCGGCGACCGGGCCGACGGCTCAGTTCTGCGGATCGGGGCGCGCGGCGGCCCCAGCCGCCGCCGGGCCCGCCCCCGGCGTCCGCCGGGGGCCCGCCCGGCGCGCTGCCGCCCTCGACTCCGGCGTCGTCGTCCTCACCTACCGGCCGACCGGCGCCTGAACCGCGGCGCGGCCCCCCGGTTCCGCCGGAACGCGCGTCCCGTACTTCAGGCCGGTCCGGAGCGGCGCGGGCTCTCGTACGATGACGAGGTGCTCGCCGCTCTTCGTTCCCTGTGGGACGAACCCCGTCCCCCCGCCCCTCCGCCGCGGGTGTGGCGCGACTGGGTGCTCGTGGGGGTGCTCGTGCCGGCCGCCGTGCTCGAGGGGCTCCTGCGGCCGGATCTCCCGTGGCGGGTCGCCTCGGTGGTCGTCACCGCCGGACTGGTGCCCACGCTGCTGTGGCGCCGGACCCGGCCGCTGCTCATGGTCGTGGTCTGCTTCGCCGTCACGGGCCTGGCCCCGCTGCTGACGGGCCAGCCGCCCGCGGAGATGTACACGATGGCGTACCAGATGATCCTGCCGTACGCGCTGTTCCGGTGGGGGTCCGGGCGCGAGGCCGTGACCGGGCTCGCGATCATGATCGTCTCGGCCTCCTTCCCGCTGGTCACCGGCCGCGCCCCCGGCACCGACGCGATCGGCGCGTTCACCGTCCTGTCCGCGGTCGTCGCCCTGGGCGGGGCGCTCCGGTACCGGGCCAGGGCGAGGGCGCGCGAGCTGGACCAGGCCAAGCTGCTCGAACGCGAACAGCTCGCCCGCGACCTGCACGACACCGTCGCCCACCATGTCTCGGCGATGGCGGTGCGCGCCCAGGCGGGCCTCGCCGTCGCGGGGTCACGGCCGGACGCCGCGACCGAGGCGCTGCGCGTGATCGAGGAGGAGGCGGCGCGCGCGCTCGACGAGATGCACGCCCTGGTCCGCGTCCTGCGCCGGGACCGGCCGGACGAGCCGGCGGACCTGGTCCCCGGCCGGCGCATCGCCGACATCGTCCGGCTCGCGGGCCGGACCCGCTCCGGCCCCTCCGTCGACGTGGAGATCTCGGGCGACCTCGACGGCCTCCCCCCGTCGGTCGAGGCCGCGGTCTACCGCCTCGCCCAGGAGTCGATCACCAACGCCGTACGGCACGCACGCCACGCCACCCGCGTCGAGGTCCGCGTCACCGCCGACGACACCTCGGTGCACCTGCGCGTGAGCGACGACGGCGACGGCGGTCTCATCCGCCCGGCCGCGTCACCGGGATACGGGATCATCGGCATGATCGAGCGCGCCCACCTGCTCCGCGGCACCTGCGTGGCCGGGCCCGGCCCGGACCGGGGCTGGACCGTGAGCGCCGTGCTGCCCCGGACCGGGGCGGCGACGTGAGCGTCCGGGTGGTCGTCGCCGACGACCAGGAGATCGTCCGCACCGGGCTCACGATGATCCTCGACGCCCAGCCGGGCATCGAGGTCGTCGGCGAGGCAGCCGACGGCCGCCGGGCCGTCGAGCTGGCCCGGCGGCTCCGCCCCGACGTGTGCCTGTTCGACATCCGCATGCCCGGTCTCGACGGCATCGCGGCCACCCGCGCCCTGGCCGGGCCCGACGTCGCCGACCCCCTCGCCGTCGTCGTCATCACCACGTTCGACCTCGACGAGTACGTCTACGCGGCGCTGAGGGCCGGTGCCCGGGGCTTCCTGCTCAAGAACGCCGGCGCCGCCCTGCTCTCCCAGGCGGTCCACGCCGCGGCCGGCGGTGAGGCGCTCATCGCCCCGAGCGTCACCGCGCGCCTGCTCAGGACCTTCGCCCGCACGGGGCCGGGATCGGCCCCGGCGCAGCCCATCGAGGCGCTCACCGGCCGGGAGGAGGAGATCCTCGCCGCCGTGGCACGCGGGCGGACCAACAACGAGATCGCCGGAGAGCTCCACATCTCCCTCAGCACCGTCAAGTCCCACATCGCCAGCCTGATGGCCAAGCTGGGCGCCCGCAACCGCGTCGAGATCGCCATCTGGGCGTACGAGACGGGCCGCGTCAGGAGCTGAGCCGACCGCGCCGGGCCGCCGGGCGCCTGCGGACGGCCCACTCGGCCACGACGACGTTGATCACCCAGCCGGCGGCCATGAGCAGCGCGGTGGCGACCTCGCCGGGAGTCCCGAAGACCAGGGACCACGGCAGGAGGGTCAGCACCTGCGTGCCCGCGCCCAGGCCTATCGCGTAACCCCGGATCATCCAGGCGCGGTGGCCGGCGACGTCCCGGCGCCGGATCGCGGCGAAGCCGAGGACGATGGACAGGGCCATGGCCGTGCCGGCCACGAGCCGGACGCCGGACAGGAGATCGCTGCCACCGGCGGGATGGGGATACGACACCGTCATCCACAGCCCCGTGAGCGCCGCGAGGAGTCCCGACGGGACCAGGACCCGACCGGCGGCCCGGTGCCGGCCGGGCCGCCGGCGGCGGAACCGCGAGGCGAACTGGAAGGCCCCCAGGACGCTGTAGACGCTGACGCTGACGATGTGCAGCACCACGGGCACGGGCGCCGCGAAGAACCGCGCGTTCTCCGGTGTGATCTCCGCGCCGCCGGTCAGCTCGGACAGGCGGGCGGCTCCGGCGATCACGGGCACGGCGCTGAGCACGAGCAGTGCGGCGGGGACGAGCCGGTCCGCCGCGGAGGAGGCCGCGGAGGAGGCCGCTGCGGAGGCCGCTGCGGAGGTCGCCGTGGAGGTCACTGCGGAGGTCACTGCGGAGGCCCCGCCGGAGGCCGCCGCCGGGTTCCGGCCGTCCGCCGGTCGGCGGCGGCGCGGTGACCGCGGGAAGGGCTGGAGGGGCGGCTGGAGGGGCGCGGTGCGGTCCGCCGGGCTCTCGTCGGTCATGACCCGATCGTGGCCGCCGGAGCGAGGGCGGTTCATCGCCGGAACGGTCCGATCCGGACTGGCCGATCATCCACCGTTCGGGCGTACTTTCGGCTGATGAGCCCGCTGTCCGGGACTTCTACGCTGAGCCTGCGCGGCTCGGGACACGCCCGTCGCCGTCCGGCCGGAGACGCCGCGGGCGCGGCCACGGCGCCG